>NZ_JAAHHT010000339.1 GCF_010672085.1 Okeania sp. SIO3I5 | reverse complement strand
TTACCTCAATCGTGACGACCTCAGAGGTGCCGACCTCAGTAGTGCCTATCTCAATCGTGCCGACCTCAGAGGTGCCGACCTCAATCGTGCCTACCTCAATCGTGCCTACCTCAGTAGTGCCGACCTCAGAGATGCCAACCTCAGAGGTGCCGACCTCAGTAGTGCCGACCTCAGTAGTGCCGACCTCAGTAGTGCCGACCTCAGTAGTGCCAACCTCAGAAGTGCCAACCTTAGTAGTGCTGACCTTAGTAGTGCTGACCTTAGTAGTGCCGACCTTAGTAGTGCCGACCTTAGTAGTGCCGACCTCAGAGATGCCAACCTCAGAGATGCCTACTTCAGAAGTGCCTACCTTAGTAATGCCAACCTCAGAGATGCCGACCTTAGAAGTGCCAACCTCAGTAATGCCAACCTCAGTAATGCCAACCTCAGTAGTGCCTACCTTAGTAATGCCAACCTCAGTAGTGCCTACCTTAGTAATGCCAACCTCAGAGATGCCGACCTCAGAAGTGCTGACCTTAGTAATGCCAACCTCAGTAATGCCAACCTCAGTAGTGCCGACCTCAGTAGTGCCGACCTCAGCAACATAAAATGGAATAACAAAACAGTATGGTCTCATGCTTTCGGGATACCTACATGAAGCAACTGGATTACCATAAACTCTCTATCCCAACCTATTTTATTTCTTTACGACCTCCGAGAAGGTTTAGGAGAAAACCAACAAGACTTAGAAAAAAACCGCAAAATATTTGCCTCCAAATTACCCGAACAACGGAACCAGAATTACTATTCCCTGTTCCCAGTTCCCTCTCTCAACTAAGAAATTCCTAAAAGCACTACTACTTATTTAGAGAGTCCGAGAATTAGATATTTTCCACTGTCCGTCTATTAATTTTAAATTGTAAATAATGGTCAGAGTTTTAAAATCTGTTTCATTAGGATCAATTTTGCCATTGCGATACAAACTATATTCTTCAGTAATTCTAACTTTGATAGTTGCACTGTCATTATTGGCAAAAAATTGTTCGATTGCATCAAGTCTTTGCACGCCATATTTATAGTAAGCATTATTACTTTTTAGCCAATTAATTGAACCATTTGCTCCGGCTATTTTTTCATAAAAATCTCCTGTGGTTAATTCCTTGGCAATTTGGCTATTGTATGGAGGATAAAACATTTTTGCTTTTGCTTTTAGCCAAGTTTCAATTAACTTAGCAATTTCTGTTTCTTTGATGAAAATTTCCGCTTTACTGGGAGAAGGTTGAGGTTTTGGAGACTGGGTTGAAGTTTTAGGAATAGGTGATGGAGAAATTTCTTGATCTGGATTTTTATTTGTTGTTGAAGAGTCAACTTTTTCGGGAGATTTATCTGTAGAAATCGAATTAACTAAAACAATTCCCATCAGAATAAATCCGCCAATTATGCTACCTGTAATTATTGCTTTTTGCCAGTCTCTCATCCGACTAACACTTGATTTAGGAGTGGGAGACTCAGAAACTACAGATTGAGAAGAGTTTAAAACTTCCGGTGGAGGCGATGTAACTAGAGTCGGTATTGGTTCGGGAGTTTCTGAGACGGGCAAAAGGATAGGAGGTGGTGGAGAGGGTACTGTGGGTGCCATCGCCGTTGGGCCAAAATTTAGAGCATGAAGCATTTCTCCGGCAGTAGAATAGCGATCGCTTGGGTTAGGTTGAATGACTTTATTTAAAATTTCTATGAGTTGGGGAGTTATATTTGTTGTCAAATTTTCCCAGGACAAATCTGTTGGTAACTGGCGAGGATTTTTTGCTGTTAATAAATAAATTACTGTGAATCCTAAACTATATAAATCGCTGGCATAAACTGGATGTCCTGCTGCTTGTTCGGGCGGCATAAATCCTGGAGTTCCTATTATTATGGAGCGAGAGGGATTGCCTTGTGAATTGAAGGTTGTTCCCATTAATTCTTTGACTGCTCCAAAGTCGATTAATACTGGCAAGTCATCTTTTTCTCGCCAGATTATATTGCCTGGTTTGATATCTCTATGGATAATTCTTTGACTATGAATGTAGTCTAAAACTGGGAGTAAACTAACGAGTATTTGTCTCACGAAATTTTCGTTAAATATTCCTTCTGTTTCTAATTTTTTGACCAGAGTTTCTCCTTCTATCCATTCTTGTACTAGATAGAATTGTCCGTTTTCTGTAAAGTATGCGTATAGTCGGGGAATCTGATTATTTGTTTCTCCTAATTCTTCTAAAATAGCTGCTTCTCTTTGAAATCTTTCTTGTACAAGTTGATAAATTTGAGGATTATTTACTATAGGTTTAAGTTGTTTAATAACGCAAAGACGACCGGATGGCATTTGAGTATCCTGAGCAAGAAATGTTTCACCAAATCCTCCACTTGCTAATGTATTGAATATCCGATAACGGTTATTTAAAATTTGTTGATTCATATAGGAGTAAAATTTTAGTTGTGAATAAAATCTCTTGGAAGGGAACAGGGAAGAAGAATAATAGTTTCAGAGTTTTTATGTATTTAAAGATATCAAATTTAAAAAACTTGAAACTATCACTATTCATGGGTTGATACCTTTCTTTTCCTAAAAAATCCTCCCTGTTTTAATTTGAGGCTATTTTATCACACTATTTTGTCTAATAGACATCTCCAATAATAAAAAATCAAATCAATTATCCCACAGAAGTTATCAATTCTTTCTCCCTGCTCCCTGCTCCCTGCTCTCTCTTTTCTGGAGATGTCTAATAAAATTTATCAACAGTAATGCTACCTTTGGAAGATGGTTATTTCAGTTATCAGTTATCAGTACCTACCGCGAGATGGTGGTTCTGCGTAAGTTCTGATTAAATAACTGTAATAAACAATCTTGCCACAATCTTGTAGGAACGTTGCATAACAAAAAACGGAGCTTTGCACCAGCAAAAACGTCCCTAAACTGGGGTTAATTAATGTTACTTGATATTAGTATAGTGAGCATTTTATATAAATCCAGTTTCTATACTTTTTTTATTAGGTGTTGCTGAACCAAGGGATGAATCTTTGTACTTCTTCTTTCTCCAAAACTAGAATTCCTCTCACACTTCCCACACCCACTAATTCCCACGCGGAAATATGCAACGCCTTTTTATTCTGTTCCCTGTTCCCTATTCCCTGTTTTCTAAATAACTCTAGAAGCAGTTATTTTCCATTTGCCGTCTATAAATTGCAAATCATAGATAACTGTTAATTGGGATGAACCTGACCTTTTAGTTTCTAATTTCTCATTTTTAAATAGTTGAAATTCTTCGGTAACTTTAACTTGAATAGTTGCTTGATTTCCTTGGGTTGAAAAATATTCAACACTGTCTATTTTTTGCACTCCATACTGATAATAAGCATTGTTTTCTTTTAACCAAGCGATCGCTCCATTTGAAGAGGTAATCGTATCATATACTTTTCCGGTTGTCAATTCAGCAGCAAGTTTTTGATTGTAGGGAGGAGCGAATATATCTTTTTTTGCATTTAACCAAGTTTGGATTAATTTTTTAGCTTCTGGTTGAGAAATTGATGTTACTAATTCTGTGGTAGGTGGTGCGGGAAAGGTTGGTATTTCTAATTGTGGTTGGGCAGATTTAAGTAAGGTATTTTTGAGCAAAATACCAATCAAAAAACAACTACCAATAGCACCGCTAATAATTGCAGCTTTCTGCCAATTTCTGCGAATGATAGATAGTTGAGTTAAAGCTAATTCTAAATATTTACTTGTAGGTGAACTTAAAGTTGTTTTTTTGCCAGAATTATTAATAACTACTAAGGGTGAAGATGCCTGTTCTGTTTGAGTAGTAAAAACCCGAATTGAATCAGACTCTAAAGCTTCCAACATTTCTCTAGCTGTAGCAAAGCGATCGCTAATATTAGGTTGAACTGCCTTATCTAAAATTCCTGCTAATTTAGGAGTTAAATTATTAGTATGTTCCTGCCAAATAATCTTTCCAGTTTGTAAATCCATTCCCAAATCTTGAGGAACTTTTCCTGTCAGTAAATAAATTCCTGTTAATCCTAAACTATATAAATCGCTGGCATAAACTGGTCGTCCCGCAGCTTGTTCAAAAGCCATATATCCAGGAGTACCAATCATAATAGAAATAGGTGTATTTTTTTCAGAATTAACTGCTGTAGAAATAGACTCTTTTACTGCCCCAAAATCTATTAAAACTGGCAAATCATCTGCTTGACGCAAAATAATATTTTCCGGCTTAATATCCCGATGAATAATATTTTTGCCATGTATATAATCAATAACCGATAGTAAACTAATCAGCATTTTCTGAACATAACTATCTGTCATTTTACCTGTAGTTTCTACTATTTTTGCCAGAGTTTCTCCTTCTATCCATTCTTGTATTAAATAAAATTGACCTGCTGAATCGCTAAAATAAGCATATAATTTAGGTATCTGAGTATTAGTCTCCCCTAATTCTTCCAAAATGGCCGCCTCTCGTTGAAAGCGTTGTAGTACCTGTTGATAAATATCAGGATTATTTGTAACTACTTTAAGTTGCTTAATTACGCAGTAGCGGCCAGAAGGCATTTGGGTATCTTGTGCCAAAAAGGTTTCCCCAAATCCACCACTACTGATGGCTCGTATAACTCGATAGCGATTATTCAAAACTGTAGGTTTCACATCATTTATTAATTGATAATTGATAATGGATAATGGATAATTACCTCAAGGAAAACTGAGAGGATTAAATATCAGGAAATATTCTAGCACTTTTCTCTTGAAAGAGAAGGCTTTATACCTTTATTTTTCGGTAACTATTACCAATTTATGCTTATTTAGCATAGCATACTTTTTCTTAATGGATAATTAATAATGGATAATGGATAATTGATAATTAATAATGGATAATTGATAATTACCTATGTTTAAAATCGTAGTTAATTTAATTGATAATAAATAATAAATTAAATAGTGGATAATGAAGACTATCTCTAATTACCAATTATCAATTATCTATTGGTAAGCATTTAGCCATTAGTTGTAAGATTTTATCGTAGGTGTTTGGTCTCCAAACCCTAGTCAACATAATGGGGTGCATCTCATATTTGCCAAAATACTTTTTTCCTATTCCCTATACTTTGTTCCCTGTTCCCTAAAAGCAATAAATTTTTGACTTTATTCAAATTTGTAGTCTAAAATTCCTGGTAAAAAAATGAGAAAATTATTAGAATTAACTATTTTAACAGTGGCAGTCACTGGCTTCTACACAGTAAATTATCCTCTAGTTTTAAATAATTCGATGTCTTTTTTCAGTTTGGTTAATGCTGCTCAAAAAGCTGGCAATATTCAGAGAAAATATCTTGCTAATAATCAGGATAACGAGAATATCAAATCTGATGTTGTAAGATTTTATCGTAGGGGTTTGCTCTCCAAACCCTAGTCAAAATAATGGGGTGCATCTCATATTTGCCAAAATACTTTTTTCCTATTCCCTATAGTTTGTTCCCTGTTCCCTGTTCCCTAAAAGCAATAAATTTTTGGCTTTATTCAAAATTGAGATGTACCCAAACAATGGGATTTGGAAACCAAACCCCTACAGTTTTTCTCACATCTCATTCCTGATTGCTATATAACTGATACTTGCACATATTTGTAGTCTAAAATTCCTGGTAAAAAAATGAGAAAATTATTAGAATTAACTATTTTAACAGTGGCAGTCACTGGCTTCTACACAGTAAATTATCCTCTAGTTTTAAATAATTCGATGTCTTTTTTCAGTTTGGTTAATGCTGCTCAAAAAGATAGCAATATTCAGAGAAAATATCTTGCTAATAATCAGGATAACGACAAAATCAAATCTGATGGTAAAAAATTAATTAATCCCCTAATGTCTATTTCCGAAAAACCGTTAAATTTCGGTCTAATTCAATTTTATGATACTACTTTAAAATCCCTAGATTTATCTGATAATCCTTTCTCAAAATCATCAACTTTATCAAAGCCAAATGTTTTCAAAGAATTCCCAGTAGGTCCGTCTCAACCTCCGACAAGACCATTAATTGATATTCAGTTAAATAAAAGCGATCGAGAAAAAGGAATTAATAAATTACCACCATCAAATATTCAAGAAGACCCCAATTTTCAACCAGTAATGGAGTATGCCATCAAACAAAATCTTGCTCAACTTTCCATGGCAGAAATTATGCAGGCGATCGCTGATTATTTTATTGGTACTCCTTACAAAGCTGGATTATTAGACCAATCAAATCAAGAGTCTTTAGTTATTACTTTAGATGGATTTGATTGTGTCTTATTTGTGGAAACTGTCTTGGCAATGGCGAGGGGAATAGCAATGGAAGATTATTCTTATTTGACTTTTATTAATCACATTAGAAACCAGCGTTATTGGAAAGGTAAAATGGATGGATATTGCAGTCGTTTACATTATTTTTCTGAATGGATTGCTGATAATCAAAGACGGGGAAATGTTAGAGATATTGGCGTTAAATTAGGTGGAGAAAGGGTCAATAAGCAATTATTTTTTATGAGCAAAAATAGATTTAAGTATCCACAAATTGCTAGAAATGATACGAATTATCAGTGTATTGTTAGTATGGAAAATAGTATTAGTAAACTGAAAATTAACTACATTCCTTACTATCAAATTAAGAGTGTTTATTCAGAGCTAAAACCAGGAGATATTATTGCCGTAGCGACAGAAATTAATGGATTAGATGTGACTCATACTGGCTTAGTTTATCGTAATTCTGATGGTAATATTGGTTTTATTCATGCTTCCCCTGCTGGAAAAGTAACTGTTGCTTATGATTTAGAAAGATATATTTGGAATGTGGAAAGTGCTATTGGTATTTTAGTAGCAAGACCAGTCGATCCAAGATAAGTTAGAATTCAGAATTCAGAATTTAGAAGTCATATTAAACTCGGTTTCTTATAATATCAAATCCGCGCTCGCAACGGAAGTGATATAATTCTACTATCAGAAAAGAGTGAAAACTCCTAGTTTGTCGAGGGTTTGGAGACCAAACCCCTACGGTCTGGAATTCTACCGATATTACCGGATTTGATATAATATAGCAATTCTATTTGAGTTGTGTACAAAATTTTAATTGCTTTTAGGGAACAGGGAACAGGTAAGAGTTTCAGTTTTTTTATTTATTTTTTAATTTGTCACAACCTATTTAGGATTGCTATATCATGTTCGGTTAAATAGTTATTATAATTATTGCTCTGCTGATTAAATCTAAAAGCATTAAAAGATCAAGGTTTTATATAAAATCCGGTTATACAATAATCGCAAAATTACTTCATCTTAATACAGATGTTAAGCATGAATAGAAATTTAAAATTTCATGCTATTCAAATCTTTTCTTTCTCCTGTACAGGCGTTAACGATAGTTATGCGAAGCAAACGGCCGTTCGCCTCTACGACTCCTGACTCAAGTGCGCGATACGATAACTAATTACCCGGATTATATATTAGCCTTTTTAAGTCTGAAAAAAGTACAAAGTTTTCGTTCTAAAGAGCTGCATAAAGTTAGGATTTGGGGTTGACTATGGCAGAAAAATCACTCTGATAATTCTTCCTCCTGCCTCCTTGCTCATATAGAATCCGGTTATATAATCAGGACTTACGCAAATTCTTAGGCAACACGCTATCCGCAGGGGGCGAATGCCATTCGCCCCTACTAAATATGGCGGTTCTGCGTAAGTCCTGATAATATATGTTTATAACTCTATAATTACTTTCATCTTCCCACCCTTCCCACACTTCCCCCCCTCCCCACCCTTCCCACACTTCCCACACTTCCCACCCTTCCCACCCTTCCCACCCCTCCCAGCCCACCCCTGAACTCCAGTCCCTTTCTTTCCCGGAGCCCGTCTGCC
>NZ_JAAHHT010000338.1 GCF_010672085.1 Okeania sp. SIO3I5 | reverse complement strand
TGACACTGATTTGGCCACGGATACACGGATGATCAGACAGTTATCAGTTATCAGTTATCAGTTATCAGTCACGACTGCTGAAACTGGAGGGCATGACACTGATTTGGCCACGGATACACGGATGAGTAGACAGTTATCAGTCACGACTGCTGAAACTGGAGGGCATGACACTGATTTGGCCACGGATACACGGATGATCAGACAGTTATTCAGTTATCAGTACCGACTGCTAAAACTGGAGGGTTGAAATACTGAACTTGACTTTTTTTCATCTCCTTAAAAGGGGTAGAAGACCTTGTTTTTTGGTCACTCGCCCCTACAATTTTTTGATAGAGAAATTATAGTCAAAAAATAATATTTTTTAGGATTTATTGGTATGGAAAAAAAGTTAAAAAAACTCTGTGTGGTAATTGATACTAATATATGGAAACAAAATTCTACTATTTTACTAAAAACGCCTTTAGGAGCAGCATTACTTTATTGTCTCAAACAAAATAATGGCTGTATTGGGTTGCCAGAAGTTATTGAAAATGAAGTAATAAAACATACTATTAAAGATGGATATAAAGCTGTTGAAAATATCAATAACAACTTTAAAATAATTGAAATTATCATGGGAAAGCGTTCTGATTATGAAGTACCAGATGAAACTGCAATTAAAGAGTCTATAGAAAGCAGGATAAAAGAAATTGAGCCGTGGATTAAAAGAGTTCCGTTTACTTTGGAACACGCTAAGTCAGCACTTCAGCGCGTAGATGAAGGAACGCCACCTAATGGAGAAAAAAATCAACAATTTAAAGATTCTGCTATTTGGGAAGCATTGCTTTCTCTACTGAGAGAAAATTACGAAGTTCACTTTATAACTTCAGATAAAGGTTTTTTTAAGAATAGAAATGATAATTGTAGTCTCCTGGCTGAAAATCTTGAGGAAGACTGCAAAAATTTAGGTCAAAAAGTGTTTATATATAAGGATTTTAAATCATGTTTAGATAAGCTTCAAGCTGATGTACCAGAACTAGATAAAACAAGTATTATTCTAGGAATATATAAAGAAGTTAATCCTGATTCAGCCCAATATTTACTTTCGGAAACAGGCTTTGAAATAACAAAATTTTCTCAAGATTTATCTTTAGTTTCAGCATTTATTACAGAAGCTACAAATAAACTAGCTCTAGAGTTTGAACTAAAGTATTATTTATCAGATTTTCAAAGCACAGAAGAAAACGAAAGACAAAAATCTATATTAACAATTGAAGGAGAATGTATGTATGACTATACCGATAAAAATTTGAGTGAAATTCTTCTCAAGAGTGAAACAGTAAATTGGTTAAATGCTGATGGTACACCAGGTAGAAGAGGTGAGGTTTATCTTCGTATGACTTGTGTTCTAGGTGGTGGAAATAAGGAAGTTAAGTATAAATTTCGAGAGCAACTTTAAGCAATAAATTAAACTGAGAATAGAGATGAAAAACATAAATTTTTGCCTGCTAAAGTTAACTTGGGAATGTTTAATTTTGCTACTCATATCAAATCCGGTAGTATCGGTAGAATTCAATATCGTAGGGGTTTGGTCTCCAAACCCTCCATAAACTAGGAGTTTTCGCTCTTTTCTTTTCTGATGGTAGAATTATATCACTCCGATTTATCGGGAATCGTAGCCAGCGGATTTGATATCAAATAAAAATTATTGAAATTATGTTTACTAAAAAGGCTTCTCTCCATTACAAAGATGAAAAATCAGATAAAGTTTATGAAGTGGAAATAGTTTACCTAGCTTGGGAAAAATATCAGGTTAATTTTGCCTATGGTAAAACAGGGAGTAAACTTAAAACTGGTACAAAAACAAATACTCCTGTTTCTTTAAAAGAGGCTAAATAAATATTTGATAGCTTAGTTCATTCCAAGGTGAATAAAGGATATAAAATTTATGATTCTAAATATTTTTCTGATGATTATTTGTTAGAAATATCCTTATCTGACAGACAAAAAATTATTGATAGCATTAAGCAAAAAAAAGTAGATAATTTTTTAGAAGAACTTGAAAAAGCTGGATTAAATCCTGGAGGAGATTTGGTAGGACTTGACTTAAGTTATGCTGATTTAAGTAACCTTGACTTAAGTAGTTGTAACCTTTATCAAACAAATTTAATTGGGGCAAATTTAACAGGTGCAAAACTTCAAGGTGTTATTTTAGAAAAAAGTCAAATTGACGAAACGACACAAATAGATCCTAAATGGCGATTACTTTGGGAATTAGTGAATTTAGGAGGAGAAAATCGAGACTTAAAAGGAGTCGATCTTAGTGATATTGAGATTAATTTTTATAATTATAACGATTACGATTCACGAGTAAATTTAACTGGTGCTAACCTTGAAGGTGCAAATTTCAGTAACTCCTATTTATATAACTTTGATTTTACTAATGCTAATCTCAAAAATGCTAATTTAAGTGGCTCTGAACACGCTTCTTTATACGGTGCTTGCTTAGAAGGAGCAGATTTAAGTGATACTTGTTTTATTTCAGGTGATTTTGAGGATACTATTTGTATTAATGCTAACTTTAGTCGAGCTTCTTTTTGGCACGAAGATGCACATTTTAGAAATGCTAATTGTAGAGGAGCAAATTTTCAGGAAGCAACTTTTTGTTTAGGTGAAATGGATGGCGCAGACTTTAGCTATGCAAATTTTTCAGGTGCGAAACGCTTATATGACTTTTTTGCTAGTTCTGAGCTACATACAAAAGAAGTAAATTTTCAAAATGCTAATTTCACAAATACAGATTTATCAGGAGTAGATTTTAGTGGGATTAAGTTGATTAATTTAACTGGAGCAATATTTGACGAAGCTAATTTAAAAGAAGCTGATTTTTCAGGTTTGAATTTAAGTAATACTTCTTTTAAAAATGCGAATTTGCAGAGAGCAAATTTAGAAAAATGTAATTTAGAAAATGCAGATTTTACTGGTACTAATCTTGAATATGCTAACTTTAAAGGAGTGGCTCTTAGTCAGATTCGCTCTTGTGAAGGTGTGATAATTAATGGCAATACTCTAGTCGATTCGGAATGGCAAGAATGGTTAAAATCTCAATAATATTTCAGTTTTCAAGAAAATATTTAAACGGAAATTAATTTAACTTTTATTTGATTTCCCTATCTCTCTATTCTTGTGAATCTTGATATAAATACTTCTCTACAAAATCAGTAATTTCT
Organism: Okeania sp. SIO3I5; assembly: GCF_010672085.1. Classification (GTDB taxonomy): domain Bacteria; phylum Cyanobacteriota; class Cyanobacteriia; order Cyanobacteriales; family Microcoleaceae; genus Trichodesmium. Next base: position 4,698 of record NZ_JAAHHT010000338.1, on the reverse strand, counting down.
TTATCTCGAAACTCTTGAGCTAAATTTTTCAAATGTTGAGCAAAGGGAATATATTTTTGGTCTAATTCTTCTAGATAAGCTGCTCTTTCTTGAATTTTTCGCATACTACCTAGCATGGCAAATTCATATAATATTTCCATTTCTTCAGGAGGAGGTGGAATTATAGATTCAAGTTTTTCTGATAGACTAATATTATTTCTATCTAGTTCTTCTTCTCCTACTTCTTCTTCATAAATCCAATCTAATTTTAAATATTCTCCTAATAGCGAGAGTAACTTATTTTCATCAACTGGCTTAGATAAAAAATCATTACAACCTGCTATTTTACTTTGCTTTTTATCCATATCTAAAACACTGGCAGAAACTACAATAATGGGGATATTTTTTACTTCTGGCAGACTACGAATAGCTTGAATTGCTTCAACTCCATTTTTTACGGGCATTACTAAATCTGTCAAAATTAAATCTGGCTGAAATTTTTGGGCTAGGTCTATTTCTTCTTGACCATTTACACCAAGAATTATTTCAAACCCTAAAGGTTCGAGCATATTTTGCAGCACTAATAGATTTTCTTGTTTATCATCTACTACTAAAATTTGGCGTTTTGTTCCTTGGTATCCAATGATTCGACCTATAGGTTCATCAATAGTTTCTATTGAGGTATTAACTGTAGGTAAATTAACTTCAAACCAGAAAGTTGAACCTTTACTAAATTCACTTTTAACCTTTAACTTACTTCCCATTAATTCTACTAATTGCTTGGTAATAGTTAGTCCTAAACCTGTTCCTTGCTGTCGATGTTTAGTATCTCCTACTTGTTCAAAAGGTTGAAATATTTTCTCTAAATCTTGCGCAGTCATGCCGACTCCCGTATCAATTATTTCAAACTGAATAGTTGTCATATCGGTTTGATTTTCTATCTGCCTAACATTAAAAGTTACTTGACCATTATCAGTAAATTTTACAGCATTTCCTAATAAGTTTAATAGTACCTGTCGCAGACGTTTTTCATCTGCATTAATGCCAGTTGGAAGGTGAGGTTCTAGTTCATATTTGAAGAGAATATCTTTTTCTAAAGCACGCATTTTAATAATTCCTACGATACTTTCTAGGAAAGAAATAAAGTGAATTTCACTGGGGTAAATCTCCATTTTTCGAGCTTCTATTCTGGATAAATCTAAAATATCGTTAATCAAAGTTAAAAGATGATTTCCACTATTATGAATAATACTTAAAGCATTTTTTTGAGTAGGAGTAAAGTTGCGATCGCGTTGGAGAATTTGAGCATAACCGAGGATACCATTTAAAGGTGTTCTCAGTTCGTGACTCATATTTGAGAGAAATTCACTTTTTGCTTGGTTAGCTGTTTCTGCTACTTGTTTAGATTTTTTCAGTTGTTTTTGTTCAAATGATTGTATTTGCCAGAGAATAATCATCATCATTGTTGCTAATGCTATTACCACTACAGCAATAATATTAAGAGGTCTAAGTTGAAATTCAATATTTTCGCGGGGAATGACAAGAGCAACTGACCAATTTGCTTCTTTTAGGGGTAAATATGCCACATACTGGAAAATTCCATCTATTTTAGTTAGTTGAATTCGTTGTTGTTTCGCTACCATTTGTTGAGCAATAACTGCCAAACCTGGGTCTGAAGAGTTGAGTAAACTTGGCGCTGGTTTCTCTAAGGTTGACATTAACTTTGAGTCTGGATGAACGATCGCTTCTCCTTTGGAGTTGAGAGCAAAAGCATAACTTTGTTCGCCATATTCCAAACTATTTACGACATCAATGACTTTTTCAATATCAACTACAGCATCAACCAAACCTATAACTTTTCCCAATGGTTTTTCCGGTTCGGGGATGCCAGAAAAAACTGCTGCCTCAAAAGCTACTATCCTTTTACCTTTGGGGATGCGAGCAATAATCGGATCGGATAAAGTTGTGACACCCTTATTCAGAGCTTCTTGAACGTGTTCCCGGTCTTGCAGGTTAATGACTCCACTGGGTTCTCCCTCTACTGTAGTGTATAAAAAAGCATCAGCATCAATCATTCCTAAATACATAAATTTCGATAAACGTTTTTCTTCTGCTTGCAAATAGGGTTTAATTTGAGACCACTCCATAGTTCGGAATGTGGGATTATTTGCTATTGCTTCCAGGGAAGCTTTTTTATTACTCAACCAACTATCAATTTCATTCACACCTTCCTGTACTTCTAGAAATGCTTTGTCTCGTAAATTCTCTAAAATTAAATTCTTAACTATTTGATAGCTGAAGTAAGTAGTAAAACTAACAAATAATGTTGTACCAGCAATAATTACCCGGACAAAAAAATTACGAGATGAATTTTTTTGTTGAGACTCTGATAAATCCGGTTGTTGATTTTTTTTGCCTAACAAACTCATTTTTATTTCCTCCTCCAACTAATTAATCATTTAACTGGGAATTATTATCCTGAAAAATTGGCAGAATAATAGTAAATATTGTACCTTGATCTAGTTTTGATTCACAGAAAATTTTACCTTGATGTTTTTCTTCTACAATTTGCTGAGAAATAGAAAGCCCTAATCCTGTTCCTTTCCCCGCTTCTTTTGTAGTAAATAGATTATCAAATATTTGGCTTTTTATCTCCTCTGATATTCCAGGACCATTATCTTGAATTTTAATCATTACTTCCTGAGAATCAAGACTAATTTCAGTAGAAATTTTGATTGTAAAATTCTCAGATTTTTTTTCTTCATCAGTTACTTCATCAAATACATCAATTGCATTAGCTATTAAATTCATAAACACTTGATTTAGCTGTCCTGGAAATCCTAAAATTTTGGGAATATTTCCATAATTTTTAATGACATTAATTCCAGAGCGATATTCATTTGCTCTTAATCTATACTTGAGTATCATTAAGGTACTATCAATGCCATCGTGAAGGTTAAAAGTTACTTTTTTCTTTTTGTCTCTACGGGATAATCTTTGCATTGATCTACTAATTTCCTGAATTTTTTCAATGCCTTGTTTCATAGAACTAAGCATTTTCGGCAAATCATTTAATAAATATTCAAGTTCTATTTCTTCAGCTTTTTCTTGGATAATTTTTCCAGAGACAGGAAATGTTTCTTGATATAATTTTAAATACTCAATTAGCCCTTCTACAGCAACTTCTGTATGTTCTAAATTACCTGCAATAAAACCCAAAGGATTCTTAATTTCATGGGTAATTCCTGCTAGAAGTAAACCTAGAGATGACATTTTTTCACTCTGAACTAATTGCAATTGTGATTTTTGTAGTTCTTGTAAAGCTCTATTTAGTTTTTTTGTCCGTTCTTCTACTTGTTGTTCTAGTTTTTGACTCAAAAAGTAAAGCTGAATATGGAGATTAACTCTAGCTAAAAGTTCTGAAATTTGAATTGGTTTAGTTACATAATCAACTGCCCCTACTTCAAATCCTTTAACTTTATATTCTGAATCACTAAGAGCAGTCATAAATATCACTGGAATATTTTTAGTTTTTTCATCTGTCTTTAATCGACGACAGGTTTCAAAACCATCTATTTCTGGCATTAAAATATCTAGCAAAATTAGGTCTGGACAAGCAAACTTTGCCCTTTTAATACCACTTAGACTATCACTAGCAATTAAAACATTAAATCCCTTATCTTCTAGAGCATTAGCTGCTAAACTTAAGTTAGTTGGGTTATCATCAATTACTAAAATGGTGCTTTTATTGCTTATATTAGTATTGAGACTATCGTTTTTGGTGGGTTTCATTACCATATCTATTGCATAGATTGATAAATTATTATAATACTTTATCAACCGACTATACAAAATAGTATAGCAATTCTCAAATAGTAAGATTTCAGCCCTAACCGTAATAGGGCTGAGAGCTATACTACAAACAAAAACTTTATTATAATATCATGTCCGGATAATCACTTATAAAAAAACCTTTTCCCTTTGAACCTTTCTTTTCCTTCTGCCCCCCTTTCAAAGCAGGGCTGTTTCAAAGTATCGTGAGTTATAGTAATGTGCGCTGGCATATTTACAAATTAGAGGAGGTTTCCAATCGCTAAAAGTTTTATATTATCCGTTTTTTATGGCTTTGTTGCCTGTTGCCTATTGCCTATTGCCGGAGCACAGCGCTATAACAATTTACAGCGCTTTTCAAATGGGTGAACCACATCGCCATAACCAAAGTTTTGTAGGGAAGTTCCATGGAACCTTACTATACAGCGCTTTTCTTTCTTGATGAACCACATCGTCACAACCAAAACCCTGTAGGGGCGTTCCATGGAAGGTCCCTACTGTGGTCTACTCAACTGAAAAGCACAGCAAGGGCGAATGCCATTCGCTCCTACTGTGGTTTACTGAAATGAAAACCGCTGTAAGGAGAACGTGAGATGTTTAGGAGCAGATTATCTCCTCCAAGAACTGAAGAAACCCACAATCAAATTCAGAGCTGTTTTTATTTGATAGGTATTTTTTGACTCTTGTTTTCATGCTGGTTACTGCTTTTGAGGCGATCGCTATAATCTATTAAGCGATCGCTCTATTTGTCATACGCTATATATAGAACCCATTTGATATCTCTAGAAAAGAGGGAGTAGGGGAGCGGGGTCGGAGGAGAGCGCTCGTTTTGGCATTGTTCATTCATTGTCTGAGCTAGAATATTTACAACCCTACATTTTTTGAGTC
>NZ_JAAHHT010000337.1 GCF_010672085.1 Okeania sp. SIO3I5 | reverse complement strand
GGAAAAGAGTATGCTAAACTAAATTCCAAAATAAAAACGTGAAATATGCCAAAATCAAATTAACTTTCTAAATTATTGTCATAAAAAGTTATTAAAGGTATCAATAAAGCTATTGCTGAAGCTTTAGAAATACACCGAAAATTAGGAGATTATATTGCTATTTGGGAAGATGGAAAAGTAGTTATTTTACCTCCAGAAAAAATCCCATTAATCTTAGACAAATAATGGGATGGATAATTAATAATTAATAATTAATAATTAATAATTAATAATTAATAATTAATAATTACCTCTGGTTCAGCTTGAGGTGCTGATAACTGATAACTGAACAGATTTAGACTAACTTGGCTACAGAATATTTTTGAGAAATAATTCAATTTTATTTGTAGGGGCGATTCGCGTAATTAGGAGCATGACAAACGGAAATCGCCCCTACTTAATTAAAAAAATTAGACAAACGTGAAAACAGATTAACAAAGTAGGGATGTTGCATACAACCTCTCTACAAGGTTATCATTTTTTTAATCAAGCAGTCCATAAAGATTTATAATGCCAAAACTACTAGAATTGATACATAATCTCTGATAACTAATAAGTAATAATTGATAACTGAAATGGGAGTAGTTTATATAGGCGATCGCGCCGTGGGAAAAACTCATTTAGCATTAGAATTAACCAGTCCCCAAGGAAATTATGTTCGGGTTTTTCTGGCTAATCAAAATTATCAAAATCTCCGGGCAAATTTGCTGAATTTAGATGGTACGACTAAACCGACTCAAACTATTGAAAAGCGTTCTTTAAATGTGGAGGTTAGGTTGCCTATTGGTATTAGTAAAATTGCTGTGGATTGGATAGATTCTCCTGGAGAATTATTTCGTAGGTCGTGGCAATCTGAGCATATTAATGAATGGGAAAACTTTAAAGAAATGGTGGGTAAAAGTGAAGGAATTTTTTTAATTGTTCCTCCCTATAGAGAAATTTTACAGCCTCATATTGAATCGGAAAATTATGTTACTCAGCAACAATGGTGTAATAGATTTAATCGTTGGGCTGAGTTTTTTATTTATGATTGTTCTCAAGCACGACGGATTGTAATTTGTTTGCATAAAGCTGATTTAATTAATTGTGAAATTGAACAGGAAATTTCAAAGTTAAATTATTTGCCTCATGGCTCTCCTTTGAATTGGCTACAACGTCATAATTATGTTGTTAATAATTATTTTCAACCAGTAAAATCGGAGTTAGAAAAAATCAATAAAAGTCGTTCTGGTTTGTCAGTTCGATGTTTTATTACCAGTATTTATTATCGTAGTTTATTAGAATTACCTTGGATATATTTGGCAAGTTATTTGTAAGTATTCAGCTATTAGCAGGGTAAGCTTTTCTAAAAGTAAAAAAGGAAGGCAGAAGGCATCCCCCCTAGCCTTTGAAAGGGGGGGGTGGCAGAAGGGAATATTAGTTCAAAGGGAAAAGATTTTTTTATAACTGATTATCCGAATATGATATTATACCAATTAAGATGAGCTTACCGAAAAATTGTGGTCTAAAACCTCCTCTTTTAAGGGGATAAAAAAAAGAACATTCCTTATGTCAAGCCTCCTTATTGCAGAGGTACTGATAACTGAAATGACCCTGTTAAAGTTTTTTTTCAAACATCATTTTATACTGCTATATTTGATTTATAACTTTCTCCTTTTTCTAACTTTCAATTAAAATTACCCCTAAAAAAAACGTGCTACTAGAACTATTATTATTAACAACTTTAGGATTTTTCGGCAGTTTTGGTCACTGCGTCGGAATGTGTGGTCCCCTGACTGCAAGTTTCTCTCTTTCCACAAAATCTCCAATTTCCTCTAACAAATGGCGTCAATTTCAATTTCATACCCTACTTAACTTTGGTCGCCTCTGTAGCTACACTTTGACAGGTGCAGGTATTGGGGCGCTAGGTTCTGTATTAGTGGCAAGCGGTCATTTAGCAGGTATTGACAGTGATCTGCGACGGTGGTTAGCAATAATTACAGGTTTAATGCTGATCTGGTTTGGTCTGGCAAAAGTGCAACCGCAACTATTACCAAATTTACCAATATTTCATCCTTTGAAAAAAAGCAACTTACATAACCGCTTAAGTGCAGTCATGGTTAACCTTTCCATGGAAAACAAATGGTGGACTCCTGCTTTACTAGGATTAGTTTGGGGTTTGATGCCATGCGGTTTTCTATATGCTGCTCAAATAAAAGCGGCAGAAACTAGCAATATTTGGTTAGGTGGAGCGAGTATGTTTGCCTTTGGTTTAGGAACATTACCCTCAATGTTAGGAGTGGGAATGTTGACATCTTTTTTGAGCGCAGATAAACGCAGTCAACTATTTCAAATGGCGGGTTGGGTGAGTATTTTTGTTGGTATCATGGTAGTCATGCGCAATGGTGATATGGTTGACTATACTGGTCATGCTGCAATATTTTGTTTGATTTTAGCATTGGTGGCGCGTCCGGTAAGTCGCTTTTGGAAGCAACCTCTACGTTATCGTCGTGCTTTGGGTGTCGGAGCGTTTGTGTTATCAATGGCGCACACAGGGCGAATGTTAGACCACAGTTTAAATTGGAATATCCAGGCAGTTTTCTTTATGTTGCCTCAACATCAGTTAGCAATATGGAGTGGTTTTGTTAGTCTGGGATTAATGTTGCCATTAGCGTTGACCAGTTTTGATGAAGCAGTGAAATATTTTGGTCGGTGGTGGCGAAGGTTACATTTATTGAGCGTACCAGCGTTTGTCTTATCTGGAGTTCATGCGGTGGCAATGGGTTCTCACTATTTGGGTTCTTTGGAATGGAAGATCGAAAATCAGTTACGGACTGTTTTTTTGGGAGTAGTAATATTGATTGTATTGGTTATGCGATCGCGTCGTTTTTGGTCTTTATTTTCTTTAGATAAATATTATGCTCCACCACCAACGGAGATAGGGAGGTGGCGAGATTGAATATTGAAGTTATACAGGATTTGCGCAAAACCACCACATCTAGTAGGGGCGAACGGCCGTTTGCTTCGCATACTTCGTAACGCCCCTACAGATGGTGTATAATTTCCTTTTTTGCGTAAGTCCTGTTATAGATAGAATTATAAATTCAGATGATACTAACAGAGATGATATCAATTATACCACATTACAGCGCTTTTCTTTCTTGATGACCTCACGTCACAACAAAAACCCAGTAGGGAGGTTCCATGGAACGTCCCTACTGTGGTCTACTGAAATGAAAACCACTGTAATCACTGAATCTGGTGTAAAATTAATAAATATAAATTGTTTTTTTGGAGTAAAATATAATGAAAATCAACCTCAAACTTTTATTGTTAACTTTGGCGTTTTCTGTTGGTGCAAAAGCAGAAATAATTAATCATAAAATGCAAAATAAATTAATTCCTACTTATGCTCATAATGTAGAAGTTTCTGAAGAGGTAGCTTGTACTTTTCACATTACGCCTAATCATAATCCGAAAGTTGGAAAGTCTTCTTTAGCTTGGTTTTCTCTGACTCGTAAAGGTGGTAAAACTATTCCTTTTAGTGAATGTAATTGCCAGTTAAATGTTTTTACTGAACCCCGTAATCCTGAAAGTAAACCGATAATTAATCCAGCATTAAAAGGGATTGATGCTGAACAATATCAAGATATACCAGGAGTAGAAATTATTTTTCCAAAAGCAGGTGTTTATGATTTAGAAATTATTGGGAGCGCCAAAGATGGAAAAAGCTTTAAACCTTTTAAATTTAATTATTCTGTGACTGTTAGTGGTGGATAATTAATAATTGATAATGGATAATTGATACCAATTTTTGGTATCCTTGAGGTAGACATCTAGCGGGCAAGATGCCCGCACTATAATAATTGTACCATTCACACCTTATAAATAATTAGCCCGAAATATGTTGTAATTAATAACTGATAACTGATAACTGATAACTGATAACTGAAAAAAATGGGAGTAGTTTATATAGGCGATCGCGCCGTGGGAAAAACTCATTTAGCATTAGAATTAGCCAGTACCCAAGGAAACTATATTAAGGTTTCTTTGGTCAATCAAAATTATCAAAATATTCAGGCAAATTTACTGAATTTAGATGGTACGACTAAACCGACTCAAAATATTAAAAAACGTTCTTTAAATGTGGAGGTTAGCTGCCTATTGGTATTATTCAACAATTAATAATGAATAATGAATAATTAATAATTATTCATTGTTGAAAAGAAGAGGATTGACTAATAATGAAAATTTTTATTTATTATCCCCTATCCAAGGGGAGGCTTTAAACCAGAATTTTTCGCTAAAATTCCTGTAGATTGGATAGATTATCCTGGGGAATTATTTCGTAGGTATTGGTAGTCTGAGCATATTAATGAAGGGTAAAAATTCCCTCTGTTATTGTCAGCTAGAGCAAGTTTTGGTTAGCATTATATATCAAGTCTCAAGCGTGATAATAAAAATGTCATTATTCCATTTATCTCACAACCAAAATTACTCAATGAGAAATTATATGGACTCGAAATTAACTTTGGAATATGACCGTATTGGAGATATTTTTTATATCAATAAATGTACTCCATATCCAGAACAAGAATCAGCATAAATTGAGTATGGAGTTATTGCTCGTTTAAACCCGAAAACAAATGAAATTGAAAATTTGGAAGTAACGTTTTTCTCAAAAAGACTATCAGAAAAAACTGGTTTGAATTACCGATAAATGCGGATTTTAGTTTGGTCGGACTATCCTAAAAAAATAATGTATTGCTGAATTTATAGACATCTCCAGAAAAGAGGAAACAGGGAACAGGGAACAGGGAAGAATAATTGATAATTTATGAATAAGAATTGATTTGAATTTTGATTTTTGGAGATGTCTAATTTATACAATGATTTCTTCAAATATAATACTGATTTTTTGTAAGCAGTCAGCTATCAGCTATTTATTTTAATTTTAGATAAAAGCTTGATGAATTAAGGGAAATTAAATCTTGAAAATTTAGAGAATTAATCAAAAAAAATGGGGAATATTTGTATTATCGGACCTACTGGCGCAGGAAAAACAACTTATTTGGCAGGATTAGCTTATTGGCCGGAAAAAACTAATCCTAATTTTCAAATTACAGCTATTACTAATGATGCTAAAAATTTGGCTAATAAAGCTGAAAATATTATTCTGAATGGTGCTTCTTTAGAACCTACTATTATTGATGGAATTAGAATTAAAAGTTTCTACGATTTACCTTTGTATTCTTTTCACATAGAAATCAAACATTGGTGGCAACGAAAACCAGAAGAAATTAATCTGGTAGTCCGAGATTATCCAGGGGAAGTTTTTAATGAATTACAAGGTGGAATTTCTAATCCTTTGCATCAAGAATTTCTCGATGAATGTCTGATTAAAGATAATCTTGGTTGTCTAATTTTACTTCATAAATGGGAACCAGGAAGTGACTTATTTTATAGTAACGTAATGGAAAAGTTTATTGACTTAATGGACGGTCGCGATCGCTCTCAAGATTTACGTCTAGCTATAGCAATGAGTAAATGTGAAAGAGGAGAAATATGGCCTGGTCGTCTTGACCCAGAATTAGATATTTTTCAAGTTCATTTACCTAGAACAAGAAACATTTTAAAAAGGCGTCTTCCTGAACAAAATTTACGGTTTTATGCTATATCTACTTTTGGTGTTTTACATCGAAATGACCCCCGCCCAAATCGTACAGATGAATTAGGCAGTCCTCACTCTATTTTAAGGGAACCTTTGAAATGGAAACCTCATGGAATTGTTTCTCCTTTGTATTGGTTAGTTCATTAATGGACAATGGATAATTAATAATTAATAATTATTTGATTGCTAACTTTTGTACTAAATTGAAGGTAAGCATTCAGCAGTTAGCTAACAGCTATCAGGCATTTATTTTAGTTTGAGATAAAAGCTTTATTAATTGAGGATTGAAGCAAATTGAATCTTGCTATAAAAGCTGACTTTAAAGGCTAAAAACTATATTCATTTCAAGTTCTTCCTTAAAGTTTAGATACTATTGCTGTTTGCGTAGCATTCCGCAGGAAAAGCTGAAGGTTAATAGCTGAAAGCTGACAATTGAATACTTTTTGTATTCCCAAAGTTTGCTTGTTACTCAAAGTTTAAAATTTGCATCATTATTAATTATCAATTATCAAGATTTTCCATTGGCAAAGTAATTTCAGTTATCAGTAAAAACTAATGTTAAAATCTATATTCAAACCGAAAATTAATCAGAATTTAAAACCAGAAAATTACTCTGGGGTTTTACGAGTAATAGGCGATCGCGCTGCTGGAAAAACGACTTATATGGCTGCTTTAGCTAGGTGGCCAAATGCCGATTTCTCTAGTCCGGTTGAGTTAGTTATTTCAGCTAATAAAGATGGAGAATATTTAATTAAGCAGGCACAAAATTTGATAGAAAAAGGATTACAAATTGAACAAACTCGTTTAGCTAATGATGTGCTGGAAATTAAGGATTATAGTTTGAGGATTGTTCTCAAAAAATCAGATAATTTTAGTCGCTCAAATACTGTTTTAAATTTAGATATTAGCTGCAAGGATTATTCTGGAGAATTTTTCAGTGATGTACTTCAGGAAACAGATTGTCAGTTACTCCGGGACTACTTAAATGATTGTTTTCCAGCTACAGGAATTATGTTAATGATTGACGGTACAACTCATCGCAAAGATTTAGAATATGCCAGAGGAGTTGATAAACTTTTAGTAGCATTAGCAGGGGGGGATATTTTAGGTCAAAAACGACGAATTGCTCTGGTATTAACTAAGTGTGAATTAGCAGATTTATGGGGAAATAGACATAGACCAAAATTTTTGGCAGAAGCACGGTTTCCTATTATTTTTAAAAGGTTAGAATCTTGGCAAGATTTGGGAATGGGAAATGTGGAATATTTTACAACTTCTGCTTTTGGTGTGACTGGAAATAAATATTTTAAACCCAATTCTCAGCAAATTTATCGCGGTCGTGGTGGGGTAGCATCTGTATTGGAAGACTCGAAAAAATGGCGACCTTTTGGTTTGGTTTCTCCCATATATTGGATTTGTACTGGTCAGCGGAATTTAGAATTAGATAAAGATTAATATTACTTTGTGAAAGGCAGAAGAAGGAAAAAGGAAGAGGAGAGAAGGAAGAAGGAGTAAATATTTAAAAGAATGCTGTACTACCTCAATACTTTAGTTATGAAGTAATGAGTAATAAATAATAAGTAAGGTTAACTAATGTTTGGGATAATTTTAGGAAAAGAGGGCAATTATATAGAATATGGGTAATTAGTTATCGCATAGCTAAAGAGTCATAATTTAGAATTTAGAAAGGATTTGAATAGTATGAATTTTTAAAACACGGAACAGGGAACAGGGAATAGGGAATAGGGAATAGGGAGGAAGAAATCAACATAAATATTTGTCGCTTAAAAAGTCTCGGAATATATGTACTGAATACTTCTTTATCTACCTTCTTTCAATCTCTTGAATTATTACCGCTTTTAGATTCACATCACAAGTTATGCTCTCTTAATACTTATTTGACAAACAGTCTCTAACAGGATTTTCTAGAAGCTATTTAGTATCTTTGCTTGCGATTAAATTTTTGAGTTACGAGTTGGGAGTGGAATAGAGGCAATACAGAAAAAAGATTGAAAAATTCTCCCTTACTTCCCTCAGCAGAGGTGAGTAGTGAAATTTTGCTTTTATTGCGTCAAGAGCAAGCATAAATTCATTTTCTGAAGCACCCAGGCAGTAGAGGCGAGTAGTGAAATTTTGCTTTTATTGCGTCAAGAGCAAGCATAAATTCATTTTCTGAAGCACCCAGGCAGTAAAGGCGAGTAGTGAAATTTCTCTTTTATTGCGTCAAGAGCAAGTATAAATTCATTTTCTGAAGCACCCCGGC
>NZ_JAAHHT010000336.1 GCF_010672085.1 Okeania sp. SIO3I5 | reverse complement strand
GATAAAACTTTCTAGCATCTTTTAACTTTTTCTCTGATTTTTTTAACCAATCAATAGCAGATTTTAGTTTTCCTCCTAACTGCTTAATGTGATTCTGACGACACTCTTTGGCAGACTCTACCTGGCCCAAGGCGAATGCAATTACACCATTAGCGTGTCTTTTATTGATTTGATAGGCTTTTTGTAAATATGTATTCCAGTTAGACTTATTAAACAAGCTGCCAGATAATAGATTCTGAACTGTTTCACATACTGCCTTGCGTTGAATTGGGGAGTATGCTACCAAGAATGCCTGAAATTTGGTCATCCCTAAAGGATTTAATTCATCTAATGGTTCTGGTAATGCTTGACAATATGTTATTGTGGCCATTTATTCTCACCCTAACTTTTTTGATTATAAAATTAAAAAGAACGAAAATCACAAGTTTATGTAAGAAATTGCGGGAAAACAACAAGTTTTTCCAGCTTTTTTGTTACCTAGCAAATGCCCCTTCTTTTCTCAGCACGACTATTTTCCGTAATGCTCTGTAGGATATTAAATATTTTGCTTTGAGAATGGTTGAAACAACAAAACATCAGTAGTTAGCCAACTTCTGCTTCCTAATCTCCCTTCCCGGTTCTTACTTATTTCTAAATTCAAAAATCTACTCCACGTTTTAATTCCACCCCATGATTAGCATAATGCTTATGACAGAAAACTTCTGAATGAACGCTAGCCAAATCAAAATAGTCAGGAGGATTAAGACAACGACCAGTAATAATCACCTCCGTATCCTTTGGTTTCCGTAACAAAGCTTCAACTATTGGCTTGACTGGCAATAACTCTAAATCTACAGTAGGATTAAGCTCATCTAAAATAATAGTCTTATATAAACCAGACGCTATAGCAGCTCTAGCTATTTCCCAACCTCTTTCTGCTTCAACAAAATCTATTTCTTTTTGTTGCCCACGCCAAACAATAGCATCCCCACCACAACGTTGATGGTCTACTAAATTAGGATAACTTTGGCGTAAAGCGGCGATCGCTGCATCTTCTGTATAACCAATACCTCCTTTGAGCCATTGTACAATTAGGACTCCATGAGACTGGTCTTGACTAATACCCCGACCAATTGCTTGTAATGCTTTACCTAAAGCACTGGTAGATTTGCCTTTGCCAGCACCAGTATAAATTTCAATCCCTGTTATTCCAGCAGCTCTAGCTGTGGGATGTTGATGGGGTTTCATTTCTGAATGTAAGTCAGCAATATCTAACAAAGCTTGGGGAGCTGCACGACCTGTAGCGATAATTTCTAATTGTTCTGGTTTATTTTTGATAGTATCGATTATTTCATCTACTGGTAATAAACCTAAGTCCAAGACCGGGTTTAGTTCATCTAATACTACTACTGAGTATAGGTCGGAGGCGATCGCTCCTTTGGCCACATCCCAACCGCGTTGTGCTTCTTGATGGTCAAATTTAATAATTTCATCGGGGCCAAAATATTCAGCTCGACCTGTGCGTACTTGGTCTACAAGATGGGGAAAGGCTTTTTGTAAGGCTTCTATAGCAGCATCTTCGTCATAGGAGCGGTCAGGACCTTTGAGAAATCTGAGTAGTAATACTCTGGTAGGAGAGTCGGAATGTATGCCAAGGCCAATGGAACGTAAGACTACTCCTAGAGCGGCTTGGGATTTGCCTTTACTTGCTCCGTCGTAAACATGAATTTGCCCGACTATTCTTTCTGAGATGAGTTGTGCGGTGCGTATGCCAATGCCGTTTCTTCTCATAGGTGGTTTTTTGGAGTTGGTGATTTTTGATTTTGGTTATCTAATTTAGAATATAGCGTTTCTCAGAATGATGATGGAATTTTCTCTTCCTTATATGGATAGATTAATAGTTGTTTCATTTGCTGAAGCTCCCGCGCTGGATGCTGAAAATTTTTCTCTTTCCCATACTTGATAGAGTAATAGTCGTTTCATTTGTGGAAGCTCCCGCGCCGGATGCTGAAAATTTTTCTCTTTCCCATACTTGATAGATTAATAGTCGTTTCATTTGCTGAAGCTCCCGGAGGTGGATGATGAAAATTTTTCTCTTTGTATTGCCGAGAGAGCAAGAGTCGTTTCATTTACTAAAGCTCCTGGAGGTGGATGATGAAAATTTTTCTCTTTGTATTTGCTGAAGCTATCGGAGGTGGCGGATGAAAATTTTTCTCTTTGTATTGCCGAGAGAGCAAGAGTCGTTTCATTTACTAAAGCTCCCGGAGGTGGATGATGAAAATTTTTCTCTTTCCCATACTTGATAGATTAATAGTCGTTTCATTTACTAAAGCTCCCGGAGGTGGATGATGAAAATTTTTTCTTTGTATTGCCGAGAGAGCAAGAGTCGTTTCATTTACTAAAGCTCCTGGAGGTGGATGATGAAAATTTTCTCTTTGTATTTACTAAAGCTCCCGGAGGTGGATGATGAAAATTTTTTCTTTGTATTGCCTGGAGATTAATAGTCGTTTCATTAAACTCAACCATCTGTTGCAGCAGGAAGTGCCTAGAAACCAACAAACTCGTTTCGATGGTTGAGTGTGTCAAGCACTACCTACCTATTATTCTGCTGGTAAGTATAAAAGTGAGTAATAAAATATTTAAAGGGTTTACTTGTTCGGCGCCTAAGTTGGTCTGTCGGTAAACGGGTATTGCGTTCTCAAGTGCATCTGCTGGTCTAGTCTCTGTTGTACCTATTGCTCTATAGGCATTAAACGCTACACTTGTATTTACAAATTGTGGGAGAGAATTTTCTATTCGACTCTCAAACTCAAATGATAAAAAGTTACTGTCTGTAGTGGTATTAGCATAGCAAAAGGTTGGCTCGCCCTCGCTGAGTGGTACATCAAATTCGTTACCTTCCCGTCGGAAAAGAATAGGTTGACTTGCTAAATCATCTATCTCAACCTGATTAGCTGTAAAAATATGTTGCAGTCTTCTAAAGTTCCAGAAGCTCTCTAAATTTTGAGAACTACTGCTAAAGCTGCCACCTCCAGCGCCAGTTCCAAGATTACCACTAACTTGCTGGACAGTTAATATATAATCTGTAGAGGCTTGTCCTCCATCAGGAATATTAGCACTACGATCGCCAGGTGTTACTCTGACCAAATAATCTCCAGCAGAAAGACTTTGGTTGATTACTCCGTTATTTGCTGCTTCGGCTTTTGCTGAATCTATCGGATTTAGACCTCTGTCATATAGCTCTAATTTAGCGTTGTCCATGATAGGGTCTAGTGTAACTCTAACTTGACTGTTGTTCGATACCTCAAACTTGAACCAATCATCTGTATCACTACGACCAACAAAGCCATCAACTGATGGTTTATCAGAGACTTTACCAATAGAAACTGCAGTAGTAGACAAATCATTACTGACATCTTCTGAGCTAACTTCTAACAAATGATGCCCAGGACCGCCTCTCACTACAGCAGTATAGTCTATATCTGTTTCTACCGGATTGTAAACAACTTGTTCAATAGAACCATAATTCGCAAAACCTCGAGAAGGAAATGGTAAGTTTGGTGCATTTCCTTTCAACCTTAGTCCAACGTTAGGAATATTGCCACCCTCCCTAGAGCGAATTGGAAATACTGTCACCCGTAAAGGTTGCTCTGGTTCAATTTTTGATGATGGTATTGCTGTCTCTTGTGTTCCACTCTGGAGTAAGATATTACCTACTCGTCTAAAACCACTCATTGTTTCTACCTCTTTATTTTAAAAGTGAAAATATTTGGCATTAATTATAGTGGCAAATCCAGTTATCAAAGACAGGTTTTTCAAATTCCTCTCTAACCTTTATACCTAAATTTCTCAGCTGCCCTTAGAAAGCTATGCTTTGTAAGGGCAGCATCTTCCTTAATATAAAACTTGATAAAAAGAGTCAAGTATGTATTGTGGAGCGATCGCTAATTATATTATTATATAAAATGTCCATTCCTCAATTGAGAGATAACCCAAATTATTACTCTCAGAAAAAATATTTGGTCAATACCAAGGACAAGTTTCCTGAGTATAAGCTGATTGATTCTCAGTTTTTGCAGGATTGCATTAAAAGAGTAAAGCTGGCTTTTGATAGACTGCGAGGTACTGATAACTGATAACTGAAATGACTCCTAACCACCACGAAAATATTACAATTTAAAAAGGATTGCTATATGAATTTAACTATTTTGCCTTTAAAGGCGATTATTTCTGACTTTTTAATATTATTAGTAGTAATTGCCATCGAATCATGTTTTTTTCAACTAAGACTTAATTTGATACCAAAAGTTAGTGTTGAATATGCAACTGTAATGAATTTAATTTCTACTTGTGTAGGATGGATTTTCTTTTTCTATACTGTAAGTCTACTGCCAAATATGTTGGAAAAACAAATGGTTGCTTATATTTTATTTGGTCAGATTGGCACAATTAATCCTCTGTTTATACTTTTTATATTTGTTGGTTTTTTGATTTCTCTAATTGTCAAGTTAGTGGGTTTTAATTTGTGTGATTCTTTATGGAATAAAAAGTCTAAAAATAATGCTGCTAATATTAATATATCTCAAGTATTGGGAGAGTTAAGAACGCCAAAGTTTATGGTGATTACGGTGGCTCACATTTGTAGTAATTTAGCAATAGGGTTGATTTTATTTTTGCAGAGGTCTGAATTAAGATGAAAGAAATTTGGAAAAGTTTGACTGATTTGTTTTTGTTTGTGGTTATTATTGGTATTCTGAAGGATACACTCAATTTTATTTTGCCATCTAAGTTTTGGCATTGGAAGACATTTTTATTATTGAGTATAGTTTTATTGTTACTGTCAATGATTATTAGTGAAGTTGATAGTAACAGGGAGGAGGCAATTAATTTTATTTCTAGTTTGAGTTGGTTATCTTTAACAATTGCTGTGGGATGGCGGACTAATCAAAAACCTTTTGTTTTTGGTGAAGTAAGTTTGTCTCCTTGGATGACAGGGGGATTAATTTGCTTTCTTTTATATGCAAATTTAGCAAGTAATATTCAGTATGTGGCTCTTGTTAGTTGGCCGATAATTTCTGTCTGTATAGCAGTAATAATTTTAGTCTTAAATTCTTCTGAAACAGCAACAGAAGCTAAGGTTCCTCAATTATCAAAGCCAAGTTTTGTAATTTTAATTTTGGTGAATTTTTTGGTTAGTTGTTGGTTGGGATTATATTTTATGATTCAGGGTATGGTACAACAATATCCAACAATGGGAGAGGATAATTTAAGTCAAAGTACGTTTGTTTATCGATTAATAACGCCTTCAATAAATGATTATCGAGGCGCAAAAATTTTGAACTTAATGCAGGAAAGGTTAAACAATGATTTGGGTAGTCAAAAGTTGGGGTTGTCAGTACCTAAGATGAAGTTGAGATTGGAAAATATTAAAGATGAAGTGACTAAGGAAATATCTGTAGTTAAAGAGGATGATTTATGGAAGTTACAAACACCAATTGTTGCTAACCAGTCTGGATATCAGTTGGAGTTACAATTATTTTGGAAAGGACCTACGGCAAAAGATGAAAGTTATTATCTGAGTAAAAGTTGTAAAATAGGGGAGAAAGTTCGGCGAAGAAGTTCTGGTTCTACTCCACAAAATGAAGCGGTACCAATTCTAGTTGGTAATGTTGAATGTGGTGCTGTAGAAAAGAAACCTGTTAAACCAGAAATTCAACAAGAAAATATGAAAAAGATTTAAAAATTTGAAATAGAAAAAATTGAGATGGGGGAGTCATTTCAGTTATCAGTTAACAGTTATCAGTTATCAGTATTTTTGGCTGTTTGTGCAGCATGACCTAGGAAAGCATCCGCATTGAAATACTTAAGTTTATTCTTTTCATTCCCTAAAATGGGAAGGCTTGAAACCTTATTTTTTTGTCAGAAAATATTTTATGAATGTAGGTAGAATTATTAAAATTGCTAAGAATGTATTTTGGGAAGCAATTCGCGATCGGATTCTTTATCTAATTGTTTTTTTTGCTTTATTAATGGTAGTTGCTGTGAGGTTAATTCCAGAATTATCTATAGGCACAGAGGATAAAATAATTTTAGATTTGGGGTTAGCAACTATTGGTATTTTAGGTTTAATTGTGACGGTTTTTATTGGTACTGGTTTGGTGAATAAAGAAATTGAAAAACGCACTGTTTATGTTTTGCTTGCTAAACCTTTGAGTCGTTCAGAATTAATTGTTGGGAAACATATTGGTTTATCGGCAGTTTTGGTTGTTTTATTGGCAGCGATGACTCTAATATATGGATTGATTCTTAGTTTAAGTGGAATTTATTATCCTATAGTTAGCATTTTAGTAACTGTAATATTTATATTTATTCAGTTGTCTTTACTGACGGCAGTAGCAATTCTATTTGGTGTATTTACCAGCTCTTTATTGGCGACATTATTTACATTTGGCATCTATTTAATGGGTAATTTAAGTAGAGATTTGGTGAAGTTGGGCGATTTAAGTGATAACCCTGGAATTAAAAAGTTAATGATGGGATTATATGTTGTATTGCCAGATTTAAGTAGATTAGATTTGAAGAATGATGCAGTCTATGGTTTACTGCCAAGTATGGCTACTTTAGTTACTAATTTTGGTTATGCTCTGCTCTATATAATGTTGGTTTTATCCATTACTATCGCTATCTTTGCTAGGAAAGAATTTTGAAAAGTTAAAATTCATGCATTAAGAACTGAAAATTCAAAATTCAAAAGTCAAGAGTCAAGAGTAATAATTTTAAGAAAGGGCGATTTAAGTGATAACCCTGGAATTAAAAAATTAATGATGGGATTATATGTTGTATTGCCAGATTTAAGTAGATTAGATTTGAAAAATGATGCAGTCTATGGTTTACTGCCAAGTATGGCTACTTTAGTTACTAATTTTGGTTATGCTCTGCTCTATATAATGTTGGTTTTATCCATTACTATCGCTATCTTTGCTAGGAAAGAATTTTGAAAAGTTAAAATTCATGCATTAAGAACTGAAAATTCAAAATTCAAAAGTCAAGAGCAATAATTTTAAGAAAGGAAATTATTTAAGAGTATACTGAGTAATATCTGTTTTGATGGGGAGTAGTAAATGCGATGACTTTATAATCAGATTTGATGTTAGACCTAATTATTTTGATATAGCACTACGCATTAAGGTTAGGACATTTGTAAATCCTGTTTGCGGAGCATTTCCCTATACGAAAAACCCTTTGACAATTTACTATTCCCTCACAGGAGTGCGCGTTCCCTCTCTTGGTCAGCATTCCCTCACAGGAGTGCGCATTCCCTCTCTTGGTCGGCGTTCCCTTGCGCCTGTCGGCGACGCGGGGTCCGACCGCTTGCGCCTAGCCTCTTGCAGAGGAGCTTTGCTTTTTCTTATAGGGAATGCTCCGCAAACATGTCGCGCAGCTTTACGGCGACGCGGGGTCGCACCGCTATTCCCTATTCCCTATTCCCTATTCCCTATTCCCGTTTCGCGTAGCGCTATAACAATTTTCTAGTATGAGTGAGGTACAAAATTCGTATAGTAGTAAACAAGTAACTATGGCAATCCGCGCTTATGTTGTGAAAAATAAAAAAGTAAATAAAAAACCGAAACTGCCACCAGTTAAGTGTTCCTTAAAAGCAATGAAATTTTGTACAAAACTCAAATAAGATTGCTATCTTAACGAGTTTACCTTCTGAAAATTCCAGGGGTGTAGTAACCAATATCCTTACATATTTAGGATTACCCTTTTTATTTTATTAGGGTGGTTATTAAGATAATTTAAATTATAATTAGGGTTTGCTAAAAAAGTCTATTGGTGATGATAGGAAATAGGTTGGGAGGCAATATGCAATAGTTGCAGGTGTTAATTTTTATACGTTTTTACAATTTTTGTGAGGAAAAATCAAGAGTTTTAGAGGGTATCTATAAATAAAAAATTAAACCTTGATGTAGGGTGGGTTAGGCAGCAATAATCTCACAAAATAAAATAATATTTATCT
>NZ_JAAHHT010000335.1 GCF_010672085.1 Okeania sp. SIO3I5 | reverse complement strand
GACAAAAAGCTAAAAGTGTTCATGTCAGCAAATTAAAAGTTGTACATAAAAAAGACGGTTATACCTATACATTTTGTCCACAATTGTCTATAAATGTCGAGGAAAATGCCGTCTAGGACTTGACAGATACCAAAGTAAAAAATTAAAAATTAAAAGTAGAATTTTATCGGCTCAAAACTTTGAGAATATAGCCTCAAAGTTTTTGATTCGACTTTGACATTATTTGATATTAAAGGTAAAAAAAATACCCTGATCAACTAAACTTAAAACTCAAAAGTTAAAACTTAAAACTCAAAAGCAGGATTTTATATACTTTAAACTTTGAGAGTATTTCTTCAAGGCTTGATATTTTCAATTTTTTTGATTCGACTTTGATATCAAAGCTAAAAAACATACCCTGATCAACCAAAATTAAAACTCAAAATTCAGATTTGATAGACTGCCAACTTTGAGAGTATTTCTTCAAGGCTTGATATTCTCAAAGTTTTTGATTCGACTTTGATATCAAAGCTAAAAAACATACCCTGATCAACCAAAATTAAAACTCAAAATTCAGATTTGATAGACTGCCAACTTTGAGACTATTTCTGCGAGGCTTGAGATTTTCCAAGTTTTTGATTCGACTGTGAAATTAAAGGTAAAAAATATACCCTGTTCAACCAAACTCAAAACTCAAAATTCAGATTTTGTAGACTGCCAACTTTGAGACTATTTCTGCGAGACTTTATATTCTCAAGATTTTTGATTCGACTGTGAAATTAAAGGTAAAAAACATACCCTGCTCAACCAAACTCAAAACTCAAAATTCAGATTTTGTAGACTGCCAACTTTGAGACTATTTCTGCGAGACTTTATATTCTCAAGATTTTTGATTCGACTGTGAAATTAAAGGTAAAAAACATACCCTGCTCAACCAAACTCAAAACTCAAAACTCAAAATTCAGATTTTGTAGACTGCCAACTTTGAGACTATTTCTAGGAGGCTTTATCTTCTCAAAATTTTTGATTCGACTGTGAAATTAAAGGTAAAAAATATACCCTGTTCAACCAAACTCACAACTCAAAATTCAGATTTTGTAGACTGCCAACTTTGAGACTATTTCTGCGAGGCTTTATATTCTCAAGATTTTTGATTCGACTGGGAAATTAAAGGTAAAAAACATACTCTTATCAAAATAATTTTTGAGCTAACCCTATTTAAGTATGGAACAAATTATGGGAATATGAACTTGTAGATATTACCATTCTTATTAACCATGACAACTGCTACAGCACCATTTCCAATTGACATAGCAAGCTACAAACCCCTGTCCCTAGACCCTACAAACTCTACCCTTACAGATGAACAACGACAAACACTCAAAGCAAATATTCAACTTTGCCGTGACACAATTATCTTCTTTACCGCCACTGGCGCTGCTAGAGGAGTAGGCGGTCATACAGGTGGCCCTTATGATACAGTGCCAGAAGTTATGATTCTAGATGCCTTCTTCCGAGGTGCAGCAGAAAAATTTGTACCTATTTTCTTTGATGAGGCAGGACACCGTGTAGCTACCCAATACTTAATGGCAGTTATACAAGGAGACCTTCCCGTTGAACGTCTTGTAAATTATCGAGCAGCTAATTCTCATCTACCAGGACACCCAGAACTAGGACTTACTCCAGGAGTAAAATTTAGTTCTGGAAGATTGGGGCATATGTGGCCTTACATCAATGGTGTGGCAATGGCAAATCCTAATAAAGTAGTATTTTGCCTCGGTTCTGACGGTTCTCAACAAGAAGGTAATGATGCTGAAGCTGCGAGAATGGCAGTAGCACAAAATCTTAATGTTAAATTGCTGATTGATGATAATGATGTGACTATTGCTGGTCATCCTTCTAGCTATTTAAAAGGTTATGACCTGAACAAAACTCTCACAGGTCATGGTCTGACTGTACTGGAAGGAGATGGAGAAGATTTAGACAGTCTTTACCAAAGAATCTGTCAAGCAGTTACAACTAAAGGTCCGATCGCTGTAGTTAATAAGCGGAAGATGTCCCCAGGAGTTGAAGGTTTAGAAGGTTCTATCCACGGCCATGATGTAATTCCTTTAAAGTTGGCGATCGAGTATCTCAAGGGTAGAGGGATAACTGAAGCAGTTAATTATCTTGAAGGTATTGAAAAACCTAAGCAAAGTTACACTTATCTGGGAGTTAGTGATAAAGCAGGTTCTAACCGCAATGTCTTTGGCGATACTGTCGTGTCTATTCTGAATGGCATGAGTGAGACAGAACGTAGCAACCACTTATTTGTTGATAGTGACTTAGAGGGTTCCTGCGGACTGAAGCAAATTCGTACGGCTTTCCCAGATCGGTTTGTTAGTGGCGGTATTATGGAACGAGGCAATTTTTCTGCTGCTGCGGGGTTTGGCATGGAAGTTGGTAAGCAGGGTATTTTTGCAACTTTCAGCGCCTTCCTAGAAATGTGCATCTCGGAAATTACTATGGCGCGGTTAAATAAGTCTAATGTTTTGTGTCATTTCTCCCACGCGGGGATAGATGATATGGCAGATAATACTTGTCACTTCGGTTTAAACAATATGTTTGCCGACAATGGTCTGGATGATGCTTATGAAACTCGTCTCTATTTCCCAGCAGATG
Source organism: Okeania sp. SIO3I5 (assembly GCF_010672085.1). Taxonomy (GTDB): domain Bacteria; phylum Cyanobacteriota; class Cyanobacteriia; order Cyanobacteriales; family Microcoleaceae; genus Trichodesmium. The sequence goes on along the minus strand of NZ_JAAHHT010000335.1, from coordinate 5,383 downwards.
CTAATCAAATGAAGGCTTGTGTTGAGGCGGTGTTTACTCAAACTGGAATGCGCTTTATTTTTTCGACTCGCTCGAAGGTGCCAATTATGCTTGACGCTGATGGTAAAGAATTTTTTGGGGAAGGTTACAAGTTTACTCCTGGGAAGGATGAGGTGATTCGGGAAGGTACTGCTGGTTATATTGTGAGTTTTGGTGATGCGTTGTATCGTTCTCTCGATGCAGTGGAACGTCTGAAGCAGGAGGGAATAGATGTTGGTTTGATTAATAAACCGACTCTGAATGTAATTGATGAGGATATGTTGAAAAAGGTAGGTGCTGCTCCTTTTGTTTTGGTAGTTGAGGCTTTCAACCGTCGTACTGGTTTGGGCAGTCGTTTCGGTTCTTGGTTATTAGAACGTGGTATGAGTCCGAAGTTTTCTTATATTGCTACTCACAAAGAAGGTTGTGGCGGTCTTTGGGAACAGTTCCCTCATCAAGGCATTGGTCCTGAAGGTATTATGGGTAAGGTTAAGGAGTTAGTTAAATAATTTTCTCTAATTAGGTAGTAGGAGCGGAAAGAGATATTTTCTGTATTTCGTCTTTTTGCTTTACAGCGCTTTTCAGATTGATGACCTTACGTCACAACCAAAACCCTGTAGGGGCGATTCGCGTTTGCGGAGCATGACCTAGGAAATCGCCCCTACTATAAAAGTGCTTTAGTTTCCTTTGAGAGAACCACCACACTGAAATTTTTTCAGTGTCGGATGAATCGAAGGGAATAGACATCTCCAAAAATAAAAAGTCAAATCAATTCTTATCCATAAATCATCAATTATTCTTCGCTGTTCCCTGTTCCCTGTTCCCTGTTCCCTCTTTTCTGGAGATGTCTAATATCTCTAAAGAAAGTTCTGAGAGTCTCAAGTAGACGTCAGAAGTTTAGAGTAGAACTTTCGCTTTTGGTGTAGGAACTTCACTGAGGGTTTGGAGACCAAATGGGTTTGGAGACCAAACCCCTACTTCCAGGCAAACCAAGTTTCCCTAATTTCAATAATTATTAAGTGCCACCTTCTAAAAATCTAGACAATCCTAGACACGCTCTTCATCTTTGATGTTGGGCGATTTTCCGGCTCACCGATTCATAAGTCTACTGGCAAAGAAGGTTAATGTTCCGCTCAAACACCGCCGAGTTTAGGTCTAATTAAATTTCGCTACAGTCATTGCGACTTACACTCCGTGGAAGGAAGCAATCTCCAAGGTTTTGAGTGATTTACATTTTTTTAGGTAGTTAGGTTAATTCGTACCTACCTAATAACTAAGTGATAAAAAATTTTTGTTTGTAGTATTGCTCTAGCTCTATCTACACTTATTGCTAGAGCAATACTACGAGAGTTTCTAATTAAATTATTCAACCGGACATTATATAAGTCCTAGTTTTATCTATCAGTCATCATTTTTATTTTTGAGCATTACCAAGATATTTGATTTTGAATAGCAGTTTTTGGATACTATCAAAATAAATTTGTCAATGGTTATTATTGCTTAAGCACCGACACCTTTTCAAAATAAGTTTTTTGAGACTTATTCATCCGTAGAAAAAAGTATAAATTTTTGCACCCTATATTGACGAAAAATAGAAGGTTGTAGCTTTTTTTAGACAAAATTTCTTATTTTTAAACATAAAACTGGCACAATAAGCTATGTATCTATATGATACCAAATCGCTGAAATAACGCAAGTCCGTGAAATATTTTGTAATAATTAGCCGAAATCAGAGATTTTTTAATAAGCATAAAAAATGATAAGAGTTGATTTTATTTTTTTTACTTATAGTTTTGCCTTATTGCGGGAAACTGTTTTTTGATTTTAGTCATGGAAGAAAGCGATCGCTACTTCTAGAGAAGAATAAAGATTTTAAAGTATAGGAATCAGGAATGAGATGTGAGACAAAACTGTAGGGGTTTGGTCTCCAAATCCCTTCTTAGTTTGGGGAGAGGAGACCAAAACCCTACGATCAAATATTACAAATTCTCACAAATTACAACTGATTGCTATAGTTTTAATTTGTTATAAATTAGAGATTTTTTTCAGGAGTATAGGGGTAGTAAATGGAAAAAATCTCTAACAAAATACGCCGACAAAGAAAGATTTTTGGCAACTACTCTAAATCCAGATTAAGTCAGAAAAAAAGAGATGTTTAATAATAGATTGGCGATCGCTACTGTCACAAAACCAGATTAGAGAAGCACATAAATAATAGAGAGGTTGCTAAGTGTTGAATTAGTAGAAACTCTCTAATAAATACATCTGTCTCAAGCTGAGGTAAATATTCTATGAAATGGCAACTTTCTATCTGGCAAATTACTTTTCCACTTTGCGGAGTTCTAATTTTTTTCAAAGGAATGGAAGGAAGCAATATCAAAGGTTTCGATACATCAACATTTCGTTAGATGTTAGGTTTATTAGCGCGTGCCTACTTAGAGATATTTTGAGTTGCCATAAATTAGAGATTTTTTTCAGGAGATAAGGGAAGCAAATGCCAAAAATCTCTAGCAAAATATGCTGACAAAGAAAGATTTTTGGCAACTGCTCTAAATCCAGATTAAGTCAGAAAAAAAGAGAAGTTTAATAATAGATTGGCGATCGCTACTGTCACAAAACCAGATGAGAGAACCACATAAATAATAGAGAGTTTGCTAAGTCTTGAATTAGTACGAAACCCTCTGATAAATACATCTGTCTCAAGCTGAGGTAAATATTCTATGAAATGGCAACTTTCTATCTGGCAAATTACCTTTCCACTTTGCGGAGTCCTAATTTTTTCCATCGGAGCTTTTACCACAATTCAGATGATTAACGGTAGGTATCTTTTTCATCTTGAAGTAACTCATCAAGGAATGAAAATTATAACGGATGTTGATAAAAGAGATAGTGGAAATGATTCTGTTCAGGAAATTCAGGTTAATGTTCGGGAAGAAGTTAAGGAGGAGGATAAAACCACAGTTATTGAGTGATTAAATTAGTTCTGTTTCTTGGTCAGCTCTATCAAGATTCTGGGAGAGGATTTTCTTCAGCAGTTCAGTAATTTTGGAATTGATTTATAAATTACTTTCTTGAGTTTCTGATGATCGAGTCTGCTAGATATCTAATCAGAAAAACAGTCTCTTGTCGTTTTGGTTGAGAAACTTAAGTTGTTTCCCAAAGGTTAGCCCAACAAATATATTTTTTGTTGGGCTGAACCGAATTTGTCTAGCTACAATACCCTGACTAAATTATCAGAACATGACATTAGAATTCTTTCAGATTTTTGTCATTCCACAAAAATCTTAATCAACAAAAAATTCTTTACCCCTTGTTTTTTGCTTCTCATAATAGTCAAGTTTCTCTTCCGTCAATAAACCTAACTTCTCATAAACCAAGCCATCTATTTTTTCAATCCAATAATTTAGTAAATCGTCTGATTCTGCTCTTTCAAGTATTTTTTCCATTTGTTCAGCTTCATGTTGAGATAACTCTGAGAGATTTGTCAGTTCATAATACTTTTGAAGTAGACTTTTTTGCTTTGAAGTAAGGCGTTTAAACTTTTCAGTTTCTATAGGCGATAATAATTTTGCCAAACTACCCTCAAAATTAGCATAAGAAATTTCATATAAACGTTGCCAAGTAGGAGGTAATTCTGCGGAATTTTGACAAATAACTGGCAACCAACTCGCCCCAGGAAATTTATCTTCTATTACTTGTAATTTTTCCCTCGCTTCTCGCACAGAAATATATAGAGATTTACCACTAGCAAATAACTGAATAAAATACTTCAAAAATTTCCGGGCAACTTCATCTGGCACTTCTTCTTGCATAACAATAATTGCCGGAATATTTAACCGAGCAAGTTGTCTGGCTAAACCTAATCCATCGCAAGAATTAAAAATTGCTAATTGTAGATCTTTCCTAATAGCTGTTGCCAGGGCGTTTTCTAATTCTTCAATTGTCATTTTTGTTTCATTTCCTAAATCAAAATATCCTGTACTGCCATCTGCTTCGCTTTCACTATGACCAGAAAAACAAATAATATCCCAACCTTTTTCATCCCATAACTTTTCATCTAATTCTTGGCGACTTGGTTTCACTAAAGAAACAACTTCTGCTGCGCTGGATAGACTGGAAAAATATTCTTTATCTGCCTCAACATTTATCCCTTTGTCATTTCCAAAAATTGCCAAGATGCGGATTTTTTCCCTAGTAATATTTAGCTTTTCGACTCGGTTAGCTTCCGGCAAACCTATAGCAGTTTCCCCAAATAGATAATCTGAGAAAAAATTCCATAAGTGCCAGGGAATTCGCTGCATTAAAATATCTTCAGATTGGATAATTAACCTTATCTTGTCTGCAGGATTAAATCTAACTCGTAATTCCTTTTCTATTCGGTTAAAATCTGAGGCACTTAACCAGTTGTTGAGGAGAAGTTGCCATTCTTTCTCTAATTCCTGAATCTGAATAATTATTTTCTGAAATTCCTTTTCGGAAAAATTTATTTTCTGCTCTTTCTTCACTTTGATTCTAGGAAGCAAGTTTAAATTTCGATAGCATTCTCTTAATTGTTTATATTTTTCTTTCCAGTCTTGATAGAGTTGAGGAATTTCTGAATTTGAAGGTAAGTTACCAGTAAAAGAAATTGGTAAAGGATGATTGTCTGACCAAATATTTGCTCTAATAACTGGAAAACCTGTTGCAAAATTTCCTCCTTCAAAATTGAGAGTAACTAAATAATTAGCAGAGGTTGATTTTTGAAATATGCCATGGACTAAAGACATCATGTAATTCTTTTGCTCTTCTGAACGAGCATCTAACTCTATCTGATATTTTCTCTCACTTTCCTGAAGATTTAGATTAATTTGTTCTTGGATTCCTTCCAACTTTTTCTGATATTTTTCCTCTAGCACTCTGACATTTTCATCATAGAATTCCATCAACTCCCGATGGATTTTTTCTTTCTCTATTTCTGGGGGTACATCAATTCTAATTACTACTACTCCATCGCCTTTATTTTCCATACCTTGAATTTTCATGGGGATGCCTTGGTTTTCCACTTGTACCTGTTGGAAAGATGACATAAATGCTTTGGCATCTACTCCATTTTGGAAAATTAAATCCACAGTATTCAAGACTTCTGTGAATAACTTTGTAAAGTATCCCTCTTGAAAATATCCACTACTTGGGCGACGTTCTCTATCGTCTGTTTCTGGTTTTGGTTCTTCTAATAAATAGATATATTTTGATTCAACATTATTGAGGATAGTTGTGTGGTCAATATTCCAAGCTTCTAAACAAGTTCCTGACATTTGAGCGGTGGTAAAATTAGTGCCTATTGCTAATGCTTCGGTTAAATTTGCATTGTTTAAATTGGCAGCTT
>NZ_JAAHHT010000334.1 GCF_010672085.1 Okeania sp. SIO3I5 | reverse complement strand
GGGGCGGTCAACACATGATGCAATTGAAGCTATTTTCAAAAGTATCAGTCTCAAACCTAAATATGTGCTTGATGCTGATATATCAAAATGTTTTGACCGAATTAACCATGATGCACTGTTGGGAAAGGTTGGTCAATCACCTTACAGGCGACTAATCAAGCAATGGTTAAAGTCCGGGGTATTTGATAAGAAACAATTCTCAAACACTGTGGAAGGTACGCCACAGTCCGGGGTAATATCGCCCTTACTAGCAAACATCGCCCTACACGGTATGGAGGAAAGACTAGATGAGTTTGCTAAAACCCTTGACATGAAAAATAATAGGGACAGGCAAATATCCCAACGAGATAAGATAAAAAGTCTTTCTCTAATACGCTATGCTGATGACTTCGTTATCCTACATGAAGACATCAAAGTAGTAATACAAGCCGCATCCGTAATACAGGAATGGTTGAACCAGGTAGGATTAGAACTAAAACCAGAAAAAACCAAAATTGCCCACACCTTAGAAGAATATGATGGGAACAAACCCGGATTTGATTTCCTAGGATTCACAATCAGGCAATGGAAGAAAAAGACAACCAAACAAGGGTTTAAGACGCTGATTAAACCATCTTCTAAGAGCATAAAAACTCACTATCGGAAACTGGCGGATATATGTGATTCTCACAAAACCGCTTCCACTAAAGCAATAATCGCTAAATTAAATCCGGTGATCAGAGGATGGGGTAACTACTTCTCAACCATAGTCAGCAAAGAGATATGTAGTGAATTAGATACGCTCTTATGGAAAAGACTATGGAGATGGGGAAGCAGGAGGCATCCAAACAAGTCAGTAGCTTGGGTTAAGAAAAAGTATTTCTCTCGCTGCAAAGGAACCAGAAATTGGTTACTTAATGACGGTGAATATATACTAAACCAACACTCAGATGTACCTATAGTAAGGCACATCAAAGTGAAAGGTAATAAATCTCCTTATGACGGCGACTGGACTTATTGGAGTAATAGAATCGGCAAATATCCGGGCGTTAGGAAAGAAGTCACAACGCTGTTAAAACGGCAGAAGAATAAATGCGCATTTTGTGAATTAACCTTTAGGCCATCTGACCTTATGGAAGTAGACCATATAAAACCAAGGTCTGAAGGTGGTGACAACACACTCAAAAACAAACAATTGTTGCACCGACATTGCCACGACAGTAAAACTGTGAAAGACAAAAAGACATATCCAAAATTTAGGCTACAGGACTTACCTGAAAATTATATATGGATTGACGATATGTTAACTCTTAAGCAGGATGTACCTATGAAAAAGGACGTTTAAGAGAGGAGCCGTGTGAGGTGAAAGTCTCATGCACGGTTCTGAAGACGAGTCGGTTTGGTAACAAACTGGCTTAGTTTAACGAAGTACAACAAAGTGTTTATACTCAACTACGGGACATAGTAACTCACCGCAAACGTTCATCATTTGAAGCATCCCACGGTAAAAATAGTTTTAGTCTTGGTAATGCCGATGATACAGGTGCAGTTGAAATTATCGTTGAAGGGGATGCCATGGGGTCAAATTACAAAGTTAGGGGCAAAGAAATTTGTCTGGTTAGTCGAGTAATGGGTCGGATGGCCTTCGTGATTAACACTCATAAAACCTTAGAGACACCAGAAGGTTGTATTGCTACTCACTATAACGCTATTTTCCGCAACCCTCAAACCAATGAAGTAATTAGGGAACTAGAATTTGAGGACTCTTATGAAAAATTTGGTAATTACTACATAATGATTAGCCAAGTTGTTAATTCTAGAGAAAAGGGTCAAAAAACAACAACTGAATTTAACTATTCTAATATAAAACTATTAGAACCAGCAGTTGTATAAAAATTAGAAATTTTGGTTAATTTTCCTGTTCAATCAGTTAGAATTAACTATAGTTCTACTATCGGTAATATACTCAAAAAAACAAGGAGAAAAAAATGAGTGAAGCACTAGCACTTACACCTGAAAATGTCGAAACTGTATTAGATGAATTACGCCCCTATCTTGAAGCAGATGGTGGTAACGTCCAATTAGTAGATATTGATGGTCCAGTAGTTAATCTTAGATTACAGGGAGCTTGTAGTTCTTGTCCCAGTTCTACTATGACTCTCAAAATGGGTATTGAGCGTAGACTCCGGGAAGAAATTCCTGAAATTGCTGAAGTTAATTCTGTGATGTAAGCCGATTTTTTTCCACTCACATTACTTTTAAATGTGGGTGGAAAATTTATCAATGTAACTTACACATTTTGATCGACTATTCAATAATTAATTAAAACTTCCTCTTATTCCCTCGTGTCTCCTGTCTCCTGTCTCCTGACTCCTCCCTAATTATTTATAACTGTTCAACCGGACATGATATTATTCGCTCTTATTTGCCTCAAAATACTGAGATTTTCTGCTAAAATTTCAGAGTTGAAGAAACCCAATTAGAAACCCCCAACTCTGAGCAAAAGAAACAACCAAATGAAGTGCCGAATGTGGGTTGAATTGATTGGCAATTTACAACAGAAGATACTCCTATCAAACTTCGGCGAATTTACCCATCAATTCAAACTTGACAGACCACTAGCTTAGTTTATTAGGTAGTGGTGCATTGTAATGGTCGTCCATTTTCCGGATCTTTGTTAGGAAGCACAGCAGTGGGAGCATCTTGCTCCCATGCCAGGTATTCCTTTCTCCTGTATACCATTACTATGCAGGACTACCGTTTATTATTTAATTGCCTTAATTATGTCGATATTTCCCCGAGTAGGAATAATGCTATCCATTCTAAATCCAGTTTTTTCTAGTAATTGTCTGTACTCATGTGCTGTTCGTTCTTTTCCTGACGTAATAACAAACCCTGCCAAATCTCTAAGTTTAGTTATAGAAGGCTCGTTACCCGAATGAATCACAGATTCACAAACCAACAAAATATCTCCTTCGTTCATGGCTTGGTAACAATTTTGAAGAACAACCGTTGCTAGGTCATCCTGCCAATTTTCAACAATATGTTTCATTATCAAAATATCTCCTCGCGTCGGAATAGACTTGAGAATATCTGTATCCTTCAATTCACATCTTTCTCTGACACCATTTTGTTCAAGCAAATTACTCGCTATTTTCATAAGGTGAGGCATTTCTAACAAGATTCCTTTGAGATTTGGATTCTTTTGGAGAATTGCAGCAAGTAACCTTCCTTCGCCACCTCCGACATCAACAATAGTCTTAATTGAAGAAAAGTCGTAAGCTTCAACAATAGCCTCTTTTTCTATTTCAGTTTCAGTTGTCATCCACTCATCAAAGAGTTTGGGTACGCCAGATTTTTCTTGACAGTATTGATAAAAATCCATGCCGTATAAGTATTCACTGCCAGTTTCACCTGCTTTTATGCTCTGAAGTAAATTATTCCAGATGGGATACATCAACTCCCCTTTGGTTAAAGCCATTGTGTGCAGGGAATGAGGCACATGACTTTGCAAATAAACCCCCCTTGAGGTTAGCTGAAAACATCTATCATCAGTTTCAGAAAAAATTCCCAAGCTTGACAAAGCGCGTAATAGACGATACATACTATCGCTTTTGATATTTGTTTTAGCTCCTAGTTCATCGCAATGTTTCTGACCATCTTTAAGTAAATCTGCAATTCCTAATTTAGCAGCAACATAGATAGCTTGTGTTATTCTAAAGCCATCAATCATTTGCAACATTGCTTCTCTATCAGAGTGTTCGCTAAACATATATGCAGTGTTTTCTGAGTTCATAATTCTCATTCCTACTTTATAAAACTGACACAAAAGGTAACATAATTTGACAAATATGTATATATCGCATTTAGAGCCGTTAAACATTCTCATATCTAATGGCATATAGCGCTACGCGCAAATCAGAAGTCAGAAGTCAGAAGTTAGAAGTAATCCCTGACTAAGTTTGAACATTTATCGATGTCCTAACCTTTGTTTCGACTGCTATATCCTTATGCATAAACCACAGTTAGAGCAAGTTTTTGATGGTGGAAAAAACCTATCAACTACTACTAATTTAGAACCGTACCACTGAGCTTTATATTCAAGACGTAATATTTCAGGAGTTTCGTTTGACAAATTTTACTTGAGATAACTATCATATAATAATGCTTGATGACCTCATTTCTCTACTAAGTAGATTCTCTAAGTTTAACCATCTAAGATTTGACTGGAAAAACTAGAGAATAGGTCTGGAAAAGGCTAGGGCGTGTCATCAATTAAATTTGAAACTGCTGTGTGGCAATAGTTTTGGGATGCATGGCTTTTACAAACTCCAGACGCTAAAAACCTTGACTGGCAAAGCTTCTAACGTCTAATTGGTGACACACCCTAGTAATCTGGATTATTGCTATTAGAAGAAAGATACAAATATCATAAACTTCTACAAAATAAACTAGCCTTTAGCTGGTTGAAAAATTTATTTCAACTCTGGCATATTCAAATAGCTAAATAGTTGACATTGCTAGGAATTTCCCACCATTTTTCACCCACAAAGCGCAAGCATAACCTAACTTCTGCTCCAAAATATCCTCATAGTCTTTGATCTGCTTTTCGCTTAATAAATTTTGCCAACGCCCATTACTGCCTTGATTAATAAATCCGTGTTTGTCAAAATCTGGGTGATTAAATTTTGCATAATTTTTTTTCATGTATTCTAGCGAGGACTTGTGTAATATCATATCCTTGAGGGAACTCTCAAGGTTAATCTTGAGAAAGTCAGCGATTTTTTTCAACTTGAGCGGGCTTATCGTGAATCAAATCCCGATAGTGAACGAGGAGTACATTCTGAAAATCTCTAAATTTCAACCAATCTTTGATAAATTCAAACCAATCCCAGTAAGGGTTTCCAGTTCTCAACCAATCCTCCCAAAATTCTACAAAATCAAGTGAGAGATTATAAAATTGAACTGGTGAAGTCAGTCGCGCTTCTGGAGTCAGAGCATGAACGTGGTTGAACAAAGACATCGCAACATCTCTGCCATCTCTAACCAAACAAATGTATTTCCAGTCTGGATAATAGGGTAACGCTTCCAAAGGCAGGTGGCTCTTTAAAAATCTGCGATTGGGTAACTTATTGATTTGCTCAATCTTGCGATCCAAAAGGTCATGCTGATGCTCTACCCAAGGACTTAAATTATGAAGGCTATCGAATTCATCATGACCATTTCATAACAACTCTAACACGGAAGTACAAGACAGCAATCCTGACTCATCTCTGGACCTTTCAGAAAAGGCACTAAAGGAACTGGCGACACAATCCCTTGCCCTAATAACAGACTACTTTACCCAGGTTGCCAAAAATCCACTTTTTGAATATACTTCAGCCTCCGAGTTTGCCGATCGCTTCAATTCAGAACTCTCCCTAGAAGGCGAATCCCTAGAGAAACTGATGGCAGATTGCCGTTCTATTTTCGAGGCCACTCGCCACACTGGTCATCCGCGCTTTTTAGGTTATATTGGTTCGGTTTCCACCCCAGTAGGAGCCTTTGCTGACTTAATAGCTTCATCCCTGAATCCGAATGTTAACTCTTGGCGTGGCGCTCCAGCAGCAACGGAACTAGAAAAAATTGTTGTAGCCTGGTTAGGCTCGCTCATCGGTTATGGTGAGAACTCCCAAGGTTTTTTGACCAGTGGCGGTTCCATGGCAAATTTGAATGCCCTAGTCATGGCCCACCGAGTTCAATCCCCCGAACAAGTTTCAGAAATAGGCTTCTGGAACTTGACACCTACGATGATTTATGCAGGGGAGCGTGCCCACTTTTCAATTTCCAAGGCAGCAGATATCATGGGATTGGGGCGAAATTGCGTCCGCACGGTCTCATCGGATGCCAATTTCCGACTGGATATATCCAATTTGCGCCAATGTATTGAGACTGATCTTGGTAAGGGATTGCGACCTTTTTGTGTTGTGGCCAATGCCGGCTCGACATCGACTGGCACTGTAGACTCCCTAACAGAAATTGCTAGTGTTGCCGAAGAATATAACTTATGGTTTCATATTGACGGCGCTTATGGAGCACCAGCAGCATTAGACCCCCGTAAATGCTTCCTATTTGAAGGCATTGAGCGTGCTGATTCTGTTGCTATAGATGCCCATAAATGGCTCTTTACGCCCATTGATTGCGGTTGTTTGTTGTTTCGCAACTATGATCAAATTCGCGATTCTTTATCGTTTGGGATTGGAGAGTATTTGAAATTACACGAAGAAACTGAGGCTGAATCTTTTGCGTTTTGGGATTATAGCATAGAATTGTCACGACGATTTCGTGCTTTAAAAATCTGGATGCTACTGCGTTACTACGGAGTCGAGCGTATTCGTGCTGCAATTTGCGAGAATAATGCTCTGGCAGAATATTTTGCTGAATGCGTCAATACAGCTAAAGATTTTGAGCTGCTTGCCCCGGTAGAGTTAAGTATTTGCTGTTTTCGTTATGTGCCTTCTTCTTTGGCTGCTAAATTTGCTGTAGCAGATGAAACTCAGAGGGAGACACTTAATGCTGAACTGAATCAATTGAATGCTAAAATCTTATATGCTATCCAGCGTAATGGAAAAGCTTATCTCTCGAACACTACTATTTCTGGCAAGTATGCTTTACGGGTTTGTCTGGTCAATTTTCGCACCACTCGTGCAGATATTGATCAAGTCCTCGATCTTGTACGTGAGGAGTTTTTTAATCTTAACTACAGCGGTTCTTCAATAATTAACAATTAATAATTAATAATTATATCAAATCCGTTGGCTTCGGAGTAACATAATTCTGTCGTCGTCATAAAATGCTTAGGGGGCGAATACCATTCGCCCCTACCATGTAAACTCTTATCTTTAAATACTGAATCACACCGATGCTACCGGATTTGATATTACCTTTGATTTTCGGGTTTATCAACGAAGCTTTGTAGTTTGAGAGAAAATAATCAAGCAATAAACCCGGTTTCTTGGTAGGGATTGCGTAAGTCCTGTAAGTATTCAAGCCGACATGATATGATTCTTATCAACTAGAAATTTTAAGCTCAATTAATTAAATGACAAACCAATTGGAATTACCAGAGTCAAACTATTCTCCAACCGAAGTCAAAAAGGCTTATGTTGCTATATTAATTACTCTATTAATGATTGCTTTCATGCCGATCTTGCTGCGAATTAGCGGAACCTCTATCACCCCTAATGCAACTATATTTAATCGTTTTTGGATCGCTACCGTAGTTCTAGGATTATGGAATGGAGTATTGATTGTTAAACGGCGATCGCTCCCCTCTCCTACGGAAACGCTGCAAAACTCAGCTCCTATTAAACTGTTTCCTGATTTCTCTAGTTTTCTGCTGCTACTAATTTTGGCAATAATGTTTGTGGGTTTTCAATTATTTTGGGCTTGGTCTCTGACTCAAACCAGCGTTGCTAACTCAGAGGTACTCCACAGTGTCACCCCACTATTTACTACGTTGCTAGGATGGAGTTTATTTGGTCAAAAATTCGATCGCCTGTTTCTGAGCGGAGTAGCGATCGCCCTTAGTGGTTCAATTCTCCTTGTTGCTAATGACTTCTCCATTGCCCTTGATAAACTGGAAGGAGATTTGCTGGCTTTACTTTCTGCTCTTTTCTGGGCTGGATATCTACTGATTGTTGAAAAACTGCAAACCAAGTTGAGTATTACAGCAATAATAACGTGGATATGTGTGCTAGGAACTTTTCTTTGCCTGCCAATTCTGCTGGTAGCAAGAGGCGAATTATTTCCCCACTCTTGGCAAGGATGGCTAACCTTAATTATTTTGGGTATGGCCATAATTCTGGTTCAAGGTTTGATCAGTTATAGCCTTAAATGGTTATCTTCGGGATTAGTTGCTACCATCCTTCTGCTCAATCCTATCCTTACTAGCATTTTTGCTTGGATAATTTTCTCAGAAACCTTAAATTTGCTAAATTTCCTGGGATTTTTTATCATTTTATTGGGGATATATTTAACCATATCTAGTGAAGACACTGTGAAGAGTCACTAAAGAGGGAGTGTGGGAGGTGTGGGAGGTGTGGGAGGTGTGGGAGGTGTGGGAGGTGTGGGAGA
>NZ_JAAHHT010000333.1:5108-8103 GCF_010672085.1 Okeania sp. SIO3I5 | reverse complement strand
TATGGCGCATGTTAAGCCGAAAACTGGAGAAAGAAGCTGGTATTTAATCCCAAGAGTCAATACATTATGGTTGAATATTGTTGACAAACAATTGGCTGAGGATGTAGGAATTTCTGACAAAAAAAATCTTATTAATTGAGGATAATGCGTATGGGGCATCGGAGTCAAAAATGTCAAATTCCAGAAGGAATATAAATAGAATTTATACCACAATATTCTCCATAATTACAACCAGCATAACGCTTATGGAAATTGGTGGATGAGCCATTAGTAAATGAGTGTTTTGAAACTATTGATGAGTTAGAAGAGATTTTAGTCAAAAGATGTAATGTACTTACTGAAATGAAAACAGAAATTAAAAATTTCACTAATTATCATTGGCTAAACTTCGCCTAAATGTAATGGGGTTTTTAAAGCCGGATTTTGTATCAGATAATTTAAAGATGATCAGCATATAGAGATGGCATAGTAGGGTATTTCAAATTTTAAGAAGGTATGAATGGCGGATCAAAATATTTTTGTTAAGATTATTCGACCGAAAATTATATTAATTTAGTTAGAACTTTCTGATGTTAAAAGTCAGAATACCTGGCGTCGCTATGGTGATATGTTTTGTAAGTTATCCGCTAATTGACTATATAAAAACTGCTAAAAATACAACATTTGGCTGATAATTTAATTTCCGTGAATATCAAACATTACGTTAATCAACTTACCTATATAGTATTGTGATATTAATCTAAAAAAAAATCTGACTGAATTAGGTTTTTGAGGGTTGAGTCCTTGTCGCAAGTAATTTAAAATTGTTATATAATAGAATAAATTTATAAGTTAATATCTACCTATAATCTATTTCCAGGGAGTAAAGTAATGTCTAAAGTCAATATCTACCAATCCATATCTGCCAAAAAAACTCTCCAGTTTATTAATGTCTCTAGTCAACTAGAATCTCCACAACAAATAGTTTTTATAGATTCTAATGTAGAAGATTACGAGGGTTTAGCTAACGGAGTTTTACCAGGAACAAAAGTAGTAATTCTTGATCCAACTTCAGATGGTGTCCAGCAGATTACTAGAGTTATAAAAAGATACCCTCACATATTATCTATACATATAGTTTCTCATGGTGCGCCTGGGTGTTTATATTTGGGTAATAGTCAATTAAATATTAACAGTATTAATAATGATTATTCCCAAGAGTTAGAAAATTGGTCGGTGACAAATTTATTGCTCTACGGTTGTCGTGTTGCTGCTGGTAATGTAGGTAAGGAATTTTTGGAACGGCTCGGTGAAGTTACAAGTGGAAATGTTGCAGCTTCGGCAACGCCAACTGGTAATGCTGCTTTAGGTGGTGACTGGGAGTTGGAGGTTAATTTAGGCAATGTTGATGTAATAATGCCGTTTGAAGTAGGGGTGTTAAAACTTTATCACTCCATTCTACCTATAACTTTGGTTGATGAAACTTTTCAAAACGCTGAATTAAATACAGACTTCCTGAATTGGATATATGGTACTGATGAAACCAGTGGCGATCCTACTGACGTCAAAAATCCTGTCTTAACAGCGAGATTTGTCGAAGACGCCCAGGAAAATGGTATTCCTGGTATTGGCGCAGGAGCAGATTCTGAAGGGAATGGTGCTTTAAGGTTAACTGCAGCAGAAAATAGACGAGCAGGGTTTGTTATTTATGACGAGCCTTTTCGTTCTGATGCTGGTTTAACAGTTGAATTTAAGATTTATGCCTATGGTGGTTCAGGAGCAGATGGAATTAGCTTTTTCCTAATTGACGGTGACGCGAACCCAACCCAAGCTGGAGGTTATGGTGGTTCCTTAGGCTATGCTATACGAGATAATGATGAGGACGGTGTATTCCCAGAAACCAATCCAGATACCGAAGGTGATGGCTCATTTTCTGAGAGAGACAGAGCTGGTTTAGTGGGAGGTTATATAGGAATTGGGTTTGATGAATTTGGCAACTTTTCTAACCCTACTCAAGGACGTCCGGAAGGTCCAGGGCTAACACCAGATTCGATCGCAATTCGAGGTAGCGAGGCTAATGACTACAAATATATAGCAGGAACGGGTACTATTGCTGCTGGAATAGACGATGTTAGTGGAACTAGAGCTTCATCAACAATAAATGTTAGAATTGAACTAACTAAAGATGGCCTTCTTAGTGTTAGTATTGACCTAAATAATGATGGTGATTATGATGATACTGATGAGCAACCAACGGCTCTGCAAAACATTGATATAGAAGCTAAAAATGGAACGTTACCAGGTACTTTTAAATATGGTTTTGCAGCTTCAACAGGAGGTTCGACAAACTTTCATGAAGTTAGCAACCTTGTAATACAGACAATTGAAGATCCACCACAAATAGACTTAGATAGCAGTACACCATTACCCGATGCTGATTACAGCACGACTTTTACGGAGGGTGGTGGTGCGGTAGCTATAGCTAGCGTCAATGATATCACTGATGGCGATGGCGATAATATGGCATCTGCTACTATAACTCTAACAAATATATTAGATGGTACTGATGAAAGCCTATCTCTGAACACTTCTGCGACAACTGTGGCGAGCGACAATAGTATTATATTTAGCTATGATTCGGCTACGGGAGTGCTGCAACTGACAGGTAGTGCAACTATGGAAATATATCAGGATATTATTGACGGAATTGTTTATGATAATATTTCTGACACTCCAGATACAACCGATCGGGTTATTGAAGTAGTAGTTGTAGAAGATACTGGAGATGCTTTTGAAAGCAATACAGCGACAACGACGATTAGTATTACCCCAACCAACGACCCACCAGTAGTAGATGATATTAGCAAGAGTGGAACAGAAGATACTGACATCAGTTTTAGTGCCACCGATTTCACAGGCAAATACACCGACCCAGAAAGTGACCCCCTCACGAAAATCCAAATTACCAGTCTGCCAACAGATGGTACACTCTTACTCAATGGAGTAGCAGTCACAG
>NZ_JAAHHT010000333.1:0-5098 GCF_010672085.1 Okeania sp. SIO3I5 | reverse complement strand
ATCAGTTTTAGTGCCACCGATTTCACAGGCAAATACACCGACCCAGAAAGTGACCCCCTCACGAAAATCCAAATTACCAGTCTGCCAACAGATGGTACACTCTTACTCAATGGAGTAGCAGTCACAGTCAATCAAGAAATAGACGCGAGTGAACTAGGTAATATAGTCTTCGACCCCAACGAAAACTTCAATGGAAATACCAGCTTTGGTTGGAACGGATTCGACGGTCAAAGCTATGCTGACACACCAGCTCAAGTTAACATTGATATTACCCCAACCAACGACCCACCGGTGGCAGATGATGAGTCTTTCACCATGGATGAGGATGGAGGAACTATCCCTCTCGACCTATTAACAGGAGATACAGATCCTGAGAATGACACCCTCAGCGTTAAATCTATCAATGGCACAGATATCACTCCTGGTATTCCTCAAATTATAGGAGTGGATAATGGTACGGTAACTGTAGGAGCAGATGGTAGTGTGAGTTTTACTCCGACTCCTGACTACAACGGACCGATTACTTTTGATTATGTAGTCCAAGATGGTAATGGGGGAGAAGATACAGGTACTGTTACGGGTACTGTGAATCCAGTTAATGAACCGCCAGTGGCAGATGATGAATCATTCACTATGGATGAGGATGGGGGAACTCTCACCTTAGATTTATTAACCGGAGATACTGACCCTGACAATGACACCCTCAGCGTTAAATCTATCAATGGCACAGATATCACTCCTGGTATTCCTCAGACTATCGGAGTGGATAATGGTACGGTAAGTGTAGGAGCAGATGGCAGTGTCAGTTTTACTCCGACTCCTGACTATAACGGACCGATTACTTTTGATTATGTAGTTGAAGATGGTAATGGGGGAGAAGATACGGGTACTGTTACGGGTACTGTTAATCCAGTTAATGAACCGCCGGTAGTCAATAGCAGCGCCATTACCGTAGACGAAGCGAGTCAAGACACGGGATTAGGACTAACAGCTCCCACGGACGCTGATGGAGACACTTTAACCATCACCGTCACCGGACTGCCGACATTAGGTCAAGTTACCAAAGCTGATGGCACAGTAGTTAATAATGGAGACACGTTAACATCAGAGGAACTACAAGGACTACTTTATGATGCCCCTGCTGACTACAACGGTACAGATGACCCCGGAGATTTTACTTATAATGTTAGCGACGGTACAACAACCGTATCCGGTAGCACAGACATAAGTATCACCACAGTCAACGATCTGCCTACATTAGATTTAGATGGTAACGATAGCAGTGGAGCCACAGGAAACGATTACACAACAACCTTCACAGAAGGAGGAAGTGGAGTCGCCATAGGAGACAGTGACGTTGTTATAACAGACTTAGACGACACTAATATAGAATCAGCAACAATCATATTAACCAACCGACTAGACGGAGATACAGTAGAAAGCTTATCAGTCAACGGCACACTGCCAACAGGAATAACAGCTAGTAGCTATGATAGTGCCACAGGAACAATTACACTCACAGGCAGTGCTACACTAGCAGATTATCAGACTGCTATAGCTCAAATTGAGTACAACAATACTTCAACAAATCCCAACACCACTGCTCGGAGCGTGACAGTAGTGGTAAATGATGGGGATAGCGACAGCAACACAGCGACAACAACAATTGGCATCATAGCAACTAACAGCTCTCCTGTCGTAAATAGCAGCGCCATTACCGTAGACGAAACGAGTCAAAACACGGGACTAGGACTAACAACTCCCACGGACGCTGATGGAGACACTTTAACCATCACCGTCACCGGACTGCCGACATTAGGTCAAGTTACCAAAGCTGATGGCACAGTAGTTAATAATGGAGACACGTTAACATCAGAGGAACTACAAGGACTACTTTATGATGCCCCTGCTGACTACAACGGTACAGATGACCCTGGAGATTTTACTTATAATGTTAGCGATGGTACAGAAACTGTATCCGGCAGCACAGACATAACAATTAATCCCATCAACGACCCCCCAGTAGCTGACGACGAAACATTCAGCACTACCCAAGGAGACGGAGCAATCACCCTAGATTTATTGACGGGAGACACAGATCCTGACGGCGATGACAGCAACCTCAGCGTAAAATCTATCAACGGTATAGACCTAACCCCAGGCACAACTCAAACCATAACCGTGCCCAACGGCACAGTCAACGTAGCAGCAGACGGCAGCATCACGTTTACCCCAGACGCTGATTACACGGGAGATATTAGCTTCGACTACATAGTAGAAGACGAAGATGGACTGACAGACACAGGTACAGTAAGTGGAACTGTGAGTTCAGAACCAGAGGTCAACCAAGCACCGATCGCTAACAATGACAATGGTACAACATTTGTTGATCAACCAGTCACATTCAACATTACTGATAACGATAGCGATATAGACGGCAATATTAATCCTGATACCATTGATCTTGACCCAGATACACCAGGAAACCAAAAAACAACTACAGTGCCAGAAGGCACATTTACCCTAGACGATGACGGAAATCTTACCTTTACTCCAGAAGCAAGTTTTGTAGGAGAAGTGACCATCCCCTACACTGTTGCTGATAACAACAATCAAACCTCAAATCAAGCCAATATAACCGTTGAAGTGGTGAATACTCCACCCATAGCTACTGACGACAACGCCAGTAGCGAGGTTGGAGTACCAGTAACCTTGAACATAGTCAACAACGACATTGATAACGAGAACGACATCGATCCCAGCACAATAGACTTAGACCCAAACACACCAGATATTCAAAAAACATTAACAGTCCCTGGTGCAGGCACATTTACAGTAGATGAGGAAGGCAATGTCACCTTCACTCCCGTGGATGAATTTGTGGGAGAAGTAAATATTCCCTACACAGTAGCAGACAATAATGGCAGCACATCAGAAATAGCTAATATTAATGTTGGCATCACCCCAGAAGTGCCTTTTGCTATTGATGACAACGCTAACACCACTGTCAATACACCAGTTAGTTTCAACATTACAGATAATGACATAGCAGGTGAGGAAACTCAGATAGCTCCAGCAACTATCGACCTCGATCCTAGCATCCCTGAACCTGAAAAAACATTCACTGTAGAGGAAGGGAACTTTACAGTAGATGAAACTGGAGAAGTAACGTTTACTCCAACAGATGGATTTGTCGGTGAAGTCACAATTCCTTACACCGTAGAGGATATAGTAGGCAACATCACTAACCAAGGTCAGATTACCGTAGAAGTTATAAATAGTCCTCCTATTGCCACAGACGACAATGCCAGTACCTCTGTCAATCAACCTGTAACATTCAATATTGCCAACAATGATCTTGATCAAGAAGGAGAAGTAGATCCCTCGACAATAGATTTAGACCCAAGTACACCAGATATTGAAAAAATATTAGAAGTAGCAGGTCAAGGAATTTTCAATGTAGATGAGAATGGGGAGTTGACCTTCACTCCCGAACTAGAGTTTGCAGGTGAGGTGACAATTCCGTACACGATAGCAGACGAAAACAATAATGTATCAAATCCAGCAAATGTGACAGTGACAGTAGTTAACCTGCCACCTATAGCTACGGATAACAGTGAAAGTACGACAGCAGGGCAAGCAGTTACGTTCAATATTACTGATGATGACAGTGACCCTGATACGACACTCGATCTAACCACAGTAGACCTAGACCCAAGTACACCAGAACGAGACACTAGCATAACTGTACCAGGAGAAGGCAGCTATACAGTTGATGATGCTGGAAATGTTACCTTTACCCCTGAAGCTGGTTTCAGTGGTGTTACTACTCCAATTACATATACTATTCAAGATAACTTGGGAGCGGTTTCTAATCAGGCAAATATTTCCATAGAAGTCACCGAGACAGGACAATTAGAAGGTGACAGCACTACTACCCCACCCAACACCCCAGTCACATTCAGCATCATCGACAACGATGAAAACATCGACCCCACTACTATTGACCTAGACCCCGAAACAAACGGAATACAGAAAACAATTACAGTCCCAGGAGAAGGAACATTTACCGTAGACGACGAGGGTAACGTCACCTTCACCCCAGTGGATGGTTTCGAGGGAGAAGCATCCATTCCTTATGCTGCCGATGACAACGATGGCAACCCCTTAGAACCTGCTGATATATCCGTAAATGTCGAACCCACACCAGAATTAACAGATGATACAACCACAACCCCACCCAACACCCCAGTCACATTTAGCATCATCGACAACGATGAAAACATCGACCCCACTACTATTGACCTAGATCCAGAAACAAACGGAATACAGAAAACAATTACAGTCCCAGGAAAAGGAACATTTACCGTAGATGATGACGGAAACGTCACCTTCACCCCAGTGGATGGTTTCGAGGGAGAAGCATCCATTCCTTATGCTGCCGATGACAACGACGGCAACCCCTTAGCACCTGCTGATATATCCGTAAATGTCGAACCCACACCAGAATTAACAGATGATACAACCACAACCCCACCCAACACCCCAGTCACATTTAGCATCATCGACAACGATGAAAATATCGACCCTTCTACTATCGACCTCGACCCAGAAACCGACGGAATCCAGAAAACAATCACAGTACCAAACCAAGGAACATTTACCGTAGATGATGACGGAAACGTCACCTTCACCCCAGTGGATGGTTTCGAGGGAGAAGCATCCATTCCTTATGCTGCCGATGACAACGACGGCAACCCCTTAGCACCTGCTGATATATCCGTAAATGTCGAACCCACACCAGAATTAACAGATGATACAACCACAACCCCACCCAACACCCCAGTCACATTTAGCATCATCGACAACGATGAAAACATCGACCCCACTACTATTGACCTAGATCCAGAAACAAACGGAATACAGAAAACAATTACAGTCCCAGGAAAAGGAACATTTACCGTAGACGACGACGGAAACGTCACCTTCACCCCAGTGGATGGTTTCGAGGGAGAAGCATCCATTCCTTATGCTGCCGATGACAACGACGGCAACCCCTTAGCACCTGCTGATATATCCGTAAATGTCGAACCCACAC
>NZ_JAAHHT010000332.1 GCF_010672085.1 Okeania sp. SIO3I5 | reverse complement strand
AGCATTTTGTTATTGTAAAAGCCAAAACAGGGGGAGGACATCACCTCTGTCATGCTCCGCGGTCAGGGTTTCCCAGACGCTCAGAATCCCGCGTTGTCCCGTAAGGGCAACGTCGGGAGTATGTCAAAAATATACCACCAGGCACTGTTATACTCACTAAATCATTTTTCTAAATTCTAAATTCTAAATTGGGAAGCCTTCTGCCCCTGGATAGGGGGATGAAAAAAATATTCGATTTAGTATTTGCTTCAGCCAAAGGTACTGATAACTGATAACTGATAACTGATAACTGAATTTACCAAGGTTCTACTTCTAGGGAACCTTGTTTAGTAAACAACACCCTAAACTCAGCCGTAGATTGATTATCATCTCCATTTACTGCTTCTTGGTCCAATAAATTTGGCAGAGGAGTTTTATCTACATCATCAGCAGCAGCAGGACTTATTGGTTTATAGCCAATAATAGAACCATCAGCAGCCACTGTTACACGATACATCAAATCTGTATTGATTTTTGTTTTCCAAGTATCATTAATTTTTTCAGAGAGTAAATTCTGTAATTTTTCAATCTCTGTTGGATTGGTAATTTCCGAACTGGTAGTCAAAGATGACTCTAAATTTTCTTCAGATAGTCTCTCCTCAGATGAATCTATAGTCGTTGATTTTGGCGAAGAGTCCGAACTTTCAGGTGTAGGAGTAGGATTAAAACCAGGTTCCGGGGTACCTGTCGGAGTAGTCTCTAAATTACCCACACTCTCATTTGACTGTGGTTGAGGTTCTCTCGGACGTTGTACTTCTGGAATAGGTACAAAAAATAAAGCTAACGCTGCTATTGCTAAACCGGACATTCCCACAGCAGCAGGCAGAACTTTTTGGGCCATAGGTTCTCCTGAGTTGGCCTGTTTTCGAGAAACAGGTCCGACTGCTAAAGAGAAATCCGGTAAAGTGAGAGAATCAGCAAAAAACTGGTCTATTGCCTCAACCAGATCGAATAACTCAACTGTGGTTAAATCAATAATTCTTTCCGGTTTTTGGTCTTTTCCAGGAGAGTCATTGCCATCAGAAAGTGTTAACCTGTGCAGATTAACATCTATTTTTTTTAAGTGCAGTAACTCTTGAGTGTCACTATGGTGTCTGGAGTAAGATATTCCACTCAGAAATTCCTGAGCATAGCTACTAACTTGCCTAACCAAACTTTCAAAAAAATCTCGTCCCCCAGTTAAAGGTGGAGCTTGGCCATTAATATGACATTCCGCACTCATTAATATAGACAATACTTGCCCTGAACTTAAATTAGTTCCTCCAGTATCACTCAAGCCTTGCAAAATCAATTTGCAGTTAGGCAAACTGTACTGACGTTTAATCGTCATTGCACTTCTACTCCATAAAACTGCTACAAAGGGTCATTTCAGTTATCAGTTATAACTACCGACTGCTGAAGCATTCGGATTGAAATACTCAATCGAATATTTTTTTATCCCTTTTCAGGGAAAGTTTGGGACCTTATTTTTGGGTCACTACGCTCATCAGAAATTATAGTGGCAGTATTATTGCAACATTTTACAGCAGTTTTCTATTCTCTGGAAGTAAATATATTGATGGTTTTAGGGATTAGAGTTGGGGAAAGGTAAGGAGTTTGCGAAGTACAGGGTTTGGAAAATACGCAAGTTGCATTAATCAAAACAGACTTTCCCCTGAACCTCCCACACTTTCCACAACTCCCACACTCGTAACCCATAGCGTCGATTATTCAAAACCCACCCTTGTAATAAGTAGTCGTGCTTTGAGGAATTGCCTAGTTGAGAGAGGGAACACTTAACTGGAAATAGGGAATAGGGAACCCACCCCTAAACCCTCCCAGGAGGGGAGTAATTGATAATTTATCGATCAGATTGGAGATTTGTAATAAAATGCGTAATTAATTTTGCATAAGCACTTACTAATTCCCAAAAGTAATATTATACTTAAGTGACACTTCAGTGATTAATTAATTAACATGAAAAAATCATCTTTTTGCGAATTTGAGTCAATTTAATATTAATTTTTCTTATGTTTATTTCTCCCCACACCTCCCACACTTCCCACACTCCCCACACCTCCCACACTCCCCACAAATCTCCTACTCCCCTACTCCCTTCCTCAAAAAACTTTGAGGATAGGTAAAATCATGTTTTGCAAAAGCTTGTTTGACTCGCCTCACCAAATCAGTTTTGTAGATATATTCATCTCTAGCATCTATAGGATAAGACTTTAACTGAAATTGAGTGCCCCAAGGTTTTTCTTCAACTAATACTCTAATCGGCAATTTTAATTGAGTATACTTACTTGTATAAGCAGCCAGATATAAAATTTTAATTGCCAGTTCTGAATCTACTTCATGGGCTAAATAAAAATCCGTTGTAACTTGAGCTTCTAAGGCACCACTATTAGAATTAGATATTGGCTCATTCCAAATTTTATTATGGGGAATAAATATCATATTATCTTCAATAGTTAGTAAACGAATACCTCGCAAATCATAACTAATAATTTCACCATAATTATCTCCTATTTTTACCCGATCTCCTACTCGATAGGGAGTTTCAAATAGAGCTACTACTCCAGCAATTAGAGAACTAACATAATCTTTAAAAGCAAAACCCAAAGCTACAGCAATTGTACCCGTTATCGCTAATAAATTTTGAGTCGAAAGTTGCAAGAATAAACTTAGTACATAAATTGTAGTAGTAAATAAAATTAAAGCTTGTAGAAAAGGATCTGATTGTTTAGCTGCTGCTCGAAATCTTAAGGGTACACTTTCTGACAATGACTGACTTAAAAATTTAACGCTGATGAGAAAACCATAAGCAAGAAGTAAAGCAATTATTGTTTGCAGAATAGTCTGAAAATTTATATTCTTGATGCTTATTCCTTTTAACCCTTGTTCTACTGTAAGTACATACAGATGAAAATTAAATGTTAATTCTAGATAGTTTAAAGATAAAGTCATTCTATTAATCAGTTATAAAATTATATTTTTTTAAGTACCTACAAAGTTTTAAATAATATGCAGGATGAACGCTAAATAAATTATTCAAACGTTGAATTATGCTTAGGCGTAATAATTTTTCAATTTGGAATTGAATTATACTTTCCGGTTCTCCTAAACTCAAGGCTAAATGAGATAAATTAATTTCTTTGTGCAAAAGTATAGAGAATAAAAGATAGCGGTCATCATGGTTCAATTCTGGTAAATCTAATAATTTGACTTTTTTATACTCTACCAACATAGTCTCTTTATCTTCTGTTTGAGTATCAATATTTTCCAAATTTGCCAGACTCAAAGATTGTAACCATAATTGAGCAGCTACTGAACTGAATCCTTCGGAAATAGAGGATAAATAATCAAAATTTTCTTTGATTTTAGCAAGTTGTTTTTCTTCATCTTGACTATTGTTTTTAAACTCCAGTTGATTAATTACAGGAGTCAGCCATTCCATAATTTCTTCTCCTGTGAGAGTTGGTAATAGTAGAGTTTTTTCAAAGTAAGACTTAATATTATAAACATGGTCAAGATATTGCCATGTTAAAGAATTACAACCAATTAAGCAAAATCGAGAGTGGTCTTCAAAGATTCTATTTCTTAAAAACTCAATTCCATTCAAACCATGTATTTGTCGTAGAAAGCAAATTTCTAAACAAGGAATAACTACTAATTCCTTAAATTTGCCAGAACTATTCTCAACATCTAATTTGTCAGACAGACCTAAATCTTTTTGTAAGTTAGGAAGAATATTCCAGGAATCTTTTGGTCTATTTGACCAAGATAATAACTTGATATCTTCGATATTTTCATTATTCCAGTTAGCTAAAGCTGATTGAATAATTTGGGATAAAGGTTCTATAGAGCTACTGAGAATTACCAGTTCATTTGACTCTGGATTATTTTGCCATTGAAGTAATGCTTTTTCTAAAGTAGATTGCACAATTTCGAGATATTTAGGATGACAAGGTAAACCTTGAATTTGTTGATTTAAACTAGAAGTAATATTTTTTGGGAGTTCATCAACTTCATTCTCAGTTTCTGGGGATGGAGTTTTGATAAATAGAGATTTTAATCGATCGACAAGCTGCATAACTTTATTAATGGATAATGGATAATGGATAATTGATAATGAATAATGGATAATGAATAATGGATAATGGATAGTGGATAATTACCTCTGTTTAAAACCTTAACGTAATTGAATATAAGGATTTTTTAAAATTGATAATGGATAATGAAAATCATCTATAATTATCAATTATATATCAATAAAAGCTATATCTAACTATCAATTGTAAATCATAAATCATCCATTGTTAAAAATAGGTTTTAAACCGAATTTAACGATTATAAATTATCCATTAGTAGTAATTTAGATAGTCTTTGTAAAATAAATATTAGAGTTTGAACTTTACCATAAATTTACATGAGTTGTAATTAGATATTTTTTTTGCTCAAACTCAAAACAATATTTGCTAATAACTGGCAAACAGGAAAATGGTCGGTATAATATATTAATTCCCAAAAAGCGTGAGGTACAAAATTCTAAGTTTTAGGAAATATTTAACTGATAATATAAGCAGCGGTCAACTATCAACTATTGTTTTTGATAGGCTATAAAAGCTTTGTTCATTAATAGACATCTCCTAAAATTCAAAATAGAATCAATTCTTATCTAGAAATTATCAATTACTTCTTCCAGTTAAGAGTTAAGTGTTCCCTGTTCCCTCTTTTCTGGAGAGGTCTAATGGATAATGGATAATGGATAATTACCTCTGGTTAAAACCATGAGGGAATTGAATATAAGGAAATATCCTACCACTATTCTCGCCTTGGTGATTGGATATGGCGCCCGTAACCCATCCATCCCATCCTACGGACAGCTCCGCAATTCAAGTCGCTCCACGTTTTCCTTTCCTGTGGAATTCTCCGTTTTCCATGTCGGCGACAGCCATGCGAAGCGCAAAAACGACAGCTTTTTATCGTTTATTTGGGAGGCTTTTAATCTGAATTATTTAATTAATAATTATTAATTATTTGGTAAGAAAAATATAACTTACCTCATACTTGCTGAAAAACTCTATATTGACCATTTTTTGAATTCAAAATTCCCGCATTCAAAGTTAAAATTTTTTAGTTCTAACTTAATTTCAATAATTGTTTAATTAAGGATTCAATCCTCATTCTTCTCTCTTATCGAAAAAATCAAAAATATTTTCCTTGTTTCAAGTCTCTGACTTGACTGCGGAATGCGGAGCAAACAGGCAGAGGTTATAATGAGCGAATTAATAATTTTAAATTTTGAATTGATTTGACATTTTATTAACATAGAAATTTTAATATGAATAACGTTGATTATCTCAGAATTAGTCTGATAGATCGTTGCAACTTTCGGTGTCAATATTGTATGCCAGAAGGTGCAGAAATTGACTATATCTTAAAACAAAATTTATTGACTAATGATGAATTACTAACTCTGCTCAAAAATGTATTTATTCCTGTCGGTTTTACTCAATTTCGCTTAACAGGAGGTGAACCTTTATTACGTGCTGGTCTTGTAGATTTGATTGAAGCGATCGCTTCTTTTCCAGAAACAAAAGATTTATCTATGACGACTAATGGATTTTTATTAGCAAATATGGCAAAAGATTTATATCAAGCTGGTTTAAAAAGAATTAATATTAGTTTAGATTCTCTAGACTCAGATACTTTTAATTTAATTATTGGAAATAGAGGTCGTAGTCGTTGGCAACTTGTTTGGAATGGTATTCAAGCTGCTTATGAAGTTGGTTTTGACCCTTTAAAAATAAATGTAGTTGTTATTCCTGGGGTGAATGACCATGAAATTTTAGACTTAGCAGCTTTAACTATTGACCGTAATTGGCACATTCGATTTATTGAATTTATGCCTATTGGTAATGATAAATTATTTGACGATACAGGTTGGATTTCTTCTGAAGAATTAAGACAAACGATTAAGAAAAAATGGGGACTAACAGAATCTTTTGTCCGGGGAAATGGGCCAGCCGATGTATTTCAAATTCCTGGAGCAAAAGGAACCCTAGGATTTATTAGTCAAATGTCCGAATGCTTTTGCGATCGCTGTAATAGAATGCGTCTTTCTGCGGATGGATGGTTAAGACCTTGCCTTTTGAATGAAATGGGTCAAATAGATTTAAAAAATGGCCTGCGTAATGGAGTTTCTGTTGGAGAGTTACGAGAGCAGGTCGAATATTTATTAGGTATAAAACCAGAAATTAATTTTAAACAAAGAGAGTCTGGTACTACTGGAATTTATAGTCGAAGTATGTCACAAATTGGAGGATAATTTGTAAGCTTTCAGCTATTAGCTGTTAGCTCTCAGCAATAAAACCCTCCCCTTAAGAAGTTTATAAGGAGAGGTTTTTTAATTTCTGGTTGTGACAAGGCAAGAAGAAACAGGAGAATAATGGTGACAAGGGAGAAAGATGAGTAAGTCCAAGTCCAATTCTCCCTATAAAGTAAGCAGGATATATGTTATATCATGTCCGGATCAACACTAACAATAAAGTCATTGCGACTGGAACGGAGTGGAAGGTTTGCTCCGCATTCCGTAAGGAAAACAATCTCTAGGTTTGAGATATTTCTCCCATTTATTCTTAATGATAACTATTCAACCGGACATGATATTACTCGTCAAGTTGGTCATTAATATTGTTTCCTAATTGCTTAATATTTTCAGCAAGTCCCGCTTGAATTATTTGGCAAGCCGAATTTACTTCAAGTTGAAATTGGTTAATTGTTTTAGCTGCACTTTGAGTAAATGAGCTGTTCTCAATCTTTGTCTCAACTTTCTTTCCTTTCTCTACAGGAGGAGCTTTACTTGCAGTCCCATCATTTTCCTCTGTTGCGGTTGCAGCAACTGTAGTTTCCTGGGTTCCTGCTTCCTCCTGTTGCTTGTCTGTTTCAGAATCCTCAATTGTTGTAATACTATTCTCTAGTTTTTCTTCAGCGATCTGTTTGGTAAGTGATTGTTTTTCTTGAGCTATCTGTTCAGCAAGCAATTGCTTTGAAAGCTTATAAACCTGCTGAGCTTGAACTCTTTGCTTCTTAAGAGCTTTTAGCGTATCTTTCTTAGCTAATTGGATTGTTTCAAGTTGTAATGCAATATCAGCTTTGATTCCCGCTGCTGCTTTTTGCTGTGGGGTTGGCATAACATTTCTCCATACTTAATTTTGCGTGACTTCGTTGATGATGGGAATCTCCAGAAAAGGTTATCAAACCCTGATGACACTCTTTTCTGGAGATATCTAATAAAAGACTAAGAGTGTACAAAAAGCCATTGAGATTCTTCTGTTCTGATAGAAGAAAAAATAGATAACAACAGCAGTAACAGTAAGCTCTAGCCTAATCTTCTGAGACTACCTTCACTACCCCAGCTGGAGCTTGGCAAGTTGTCTTTTCATTCCACTGTTCATCAAATGCATGGACAACAGACTGCGCGAAATGTTCGAGGGTATATTCTTGTAGTAACCTCTCCGCTAATTGCTTCGCTTTCGTATTTCTGTCTTCTATGTTCTCCACCAAGCTTGCCATTGCTTGAGTCCATGCTTCAGGGCGATCATTAAAGACATTTCGGGTAAATGTCTCTAACTTCAAATCTTCTGATTTGAGTTTCCTTCCTTTTGCTGGTGCGAAATCTTTAACTACAAATTCGCCCCCTAGATCTGAATATTGTTCAATCACGAATTGTCCTGCTCCACTTAACTCGCTTACCAAAAATGATCGTCCAGAAGTAAGCGCTTCAAAAGGTACAAGACCGAAGTGTTCAAAGTATGCTGCCGTTAAAATACCGTCAGCACTCTTATATTCAGCATCTACCTGAGTCTTAGGCATTGTTGGCTTCACATCGAAACTGACACCATTCCAATCCTCTTGAACCTCAAATACTCCCCGCACCCAGCTTTGGACACTGTCAGCATTCACTACTCGCAAGTCATCAGCACTATCAACTTCTTCAACCCCACCTGGCAGTCTTCTTTCACTTATTCCGATTACCTTGATTAAGACTTTTTTCTTTTTTCCTTGAGATCGGAAGATCACACCG
>NZ_JAAHHT010000331.1 GCF_010672085.1 Okeania sp. SIO3I5 | reverse complement strand
CGTCTGGGAAACCCTGACCGCGGAGCATGACAGAGGTGATGTCCTCCCCCTGTTTTGGCTTTTACAATAACAAAATGCTCCTAGCTTGTGTCTTGGGCATATGAACGTTTAGCTTATGAAGGTATCCGAATCCGGGCCCAGGCTTTCCCATACGACGCTCCCCCTCCCCCCTATGCACGGGGGGTTAGGGGGGATTGAGAGCGCGGGACAACAGCCAGGAAAGTTAAATTTAAGCAACTAAATAATTGCTATAACTCTCATACACTATATTTTTTATTCCTCACTATTACCTATAAAATTTCAATTGAAAGTATCGCCAATAGAAAAACTGTGAGTAAATCTTCTCCCGATCGGATTCCCCCTAGGTCTCCGGGAATGGGTTTGTTAATATTATCCTTAATATTTCGCTTTTTACTGCTTGGGGTAGCTAGTGGTTTTTCCTGGGTATTGGGAATGGCGATCGCTGTTCAATATCCCTCTGCTTCTCAAGAGGTACCCATAGCAGAAAAACTCCTTCGTGGTGTTAAGGGTATAGTATATGAAAAACAGTTGTCCCTACCTTCAAGCGCTCCTCCCCCATCTATTCCAGAAACCATAAAACCCAGGGTTAAACTGACTGAGGCGCAAAGACAGGAGCTAGAAAGAGAACTTAAACAATTACAAACACAGTTAGATACTCTGATTGAAAGTACCACAGTTTTAGAAGATCGACTAGGTGTTAGTAGAGGCGATCGATATTTAGAAACAAGATTGAATCTAATTGCTCAAGAGTTAGCTGCTCCTCTCTCTGGAAGTAAGAATGAACAGATAAATCAATTTTCTCGACCAGTTTTTACTAGAAATGCCAATATGGTAACACTTCCTAGTAATATTTTGTTTAAGTTTGGTAGTAATACAATTCGTTCTGATGGAAGAGTTATTCTAGACAATTTAATTAGTGAATTGAGAAATTACAAAGATGTAACAATTAGTATTTCTGGTCATACCGATAATAGAGGAAAAGCCAAGGTAAATCAAGAATTGTCATTTTTGCAAGCTGAAGCAGTAGCAGAATATTTATCAAAAAATTTGGGGCAGCGCTATCGTTTGTTAGCTATTGGTTATGGAGAGTCTCGCCCCATTGCAGAAAATGATTCTCAAACTAATAGACAACGTAACCGTCGGATAGAGGTGAAAATTCGTCCGAGAAAAAGGTAGGTGTAGTGTAGTTTGATATCAAATCCGGTTGAATACTTATTATTTGGAGGTGGGAAGTGTGGGAGGTGTGGGAAGTGTGGGGAGTGTGGGGAGTTTGAGGAGTTTGAGGAGTTTGAAGTAATTATAGAATTATAAAATTATCAACATATATCATATAACCCGATTCTATATTACCTTTTTTAAACTCAGCGATCGCTGCCTTTCCACGGCTCATCATAATTAGCATTAGCTGTTATATCATGTCCGGTACCATCGTTTGTGTATGGAATTAAGTTTTTTCCCAAAAAAAAACTTTCTGACTCCTGACTCCTAACTCCTGACTCCTCCCTCCTTATTTATAATTATTCAACCGCACATGATATTATTTCTATTTCAGATGAATTTTCTTTAAAGCCAAAATCCTAGAGACTCGGTGACTGTAACCTCAGCCATCAAATCCCCAGGATTTCAAACACAAATGAAAACTATATTCTCTTCTGGAAAGCAATATTAATTAATTAACTATTAGGCATCTCCAAAAATCAAAAATAAAATCAATTCTTATCTAGAAATTATCAATTATTCTTCCCTGTTCCCTGTTAAGTGTTCCCTGTTCCCTCTTTTCTGGAGATGTCTATTATTTATTCAGCAGCAGTAGCTAATTCTGTACTGCCAGTAGTGAGCTTTCTTGTTAAAGTATTAAACAATAAGATACCAATAGCCTTAATCAAATTACCCTCTAATTCATTGAACATTTTCATGTTCATGTCAAAAGCAGCATTCGCCTCACCTACCATTCTATCTGCTGTTGCTTGATCGATGGGTAAATCATTCATCACCTGACGATAGTTATTCTTGAATGCTTTCTCATCTGGAATTTCTGGGAATTCATAGAAAGCAGTACCTTCTCCATCAGTTAGATTCATACCTCTCTGAGCAATTTTCTTGAGAATTTGCCCACCAGACAAATCTCCCAAGTAACGAGTATAGGAGTGAGCTACTAATAATTCTGGTTCTTTTTCAGAGATTTCCCTAATTCTCTGTACATAAGCTTCACCTGCAGCAGAAGGAGCCACTTGCTCGCGCCAACCAGCACCATAATAAAACTTTAGGTCTTGCTCTAAACTTTGCTTACGGTTGAGTTCTGGAAAGTAAATTTGGGAAACGATTGGATGTTCCTGGTGGCGTTGCATCTCTTCTTCCATTGCAGTATAAACAAAGTAAAGATTCTTAACTAAAGTCCGGTAGGAAGTCTTTTCTACAACTCCTTTTAAAAAACACTTGACAAAACCTACATTTTCTGCGTTTGTATGAGCTTTTTTGGTTCCTTCACGTAATTGAGTTGCTAGGTTTACACTCATTTTAAATTTCCTTACTGATAATAAACTATACAATTGGCCGTATCAATTCCTACAGAAACTTAGAAATTAATTACCTATTTGAATACCTTAAAATAAATGGATGAAAATTTACATTAAGAATAATTAAGAAGTAACCATTAACTAGATTTTGGATTATGTCTCTTTGAATTTAGGGAGTAGGGAGTAGGGGAGTAGGGGAGTAGTCATTTCAGTTATCAGTTATCAGTTATCAGTTATCTCTGCAATAAGGAGGCTTGACGTAAGAAAGATTCTCTTTTTTATCCCCTTATCTTTTTTTATCCCCTTAAAAGGGAAGGCTTTATACCTTAATTTTTCGGTAAACATAAGAATAATCAACACGCTACTGGCTAATAATGATGAAAAAAGTGCTATGCGCCTGTCTTAATTAATAATTGAAGTACCACCTCACCATAGAATTAATGCATGGTAATTTGGTATTAACTGTAAACTTTTGTATTAAAAACTGTTACTTTAATTAAATTTATCTAGGCCAAAATTGAATTATTAAATTTTTATTAAAAAAATTAGTTTTTGCGATCGAATAGTATCTAAGGAAAGCTAAATCACAAAGAAAAATCATCAATAATCTTGATAATTATGGAATTGCGCGGTATCTGGTTGACAAATGTTGATAGTAAAATCCTCGATTCTAGAGACAAAATTGTTGAAGCGATGGATTTTCTTGTGGAAACAGGATTTAATGTGGTATTTCCCGTAGTCTGGAATAAAGCATTTACTCTCTATCCTAGTCAACTGATGGCAACAACTTTCGGACGAGAGATAGATCCTCTATACAAAGATCGCGATCCTCTAGCAGAAGTTATCGTAGAAGCAAGGCGAGTCGGTATGAAAGTTATTCCTTGGTTTGAATATGGGTTTGTTAGTTCTTACAAACAAAATGGAGGGTTGCTCCTGAAAAA
Organism: Okeania sp. SIO3I5; assembly: GCF_010672085.1. Lineage (GTDB taxonomy): Bacteria > Cyanobacteriota > Cyanobacteriia > Cyanobacteriales > Microcoleaceae > Trichodesmium. The sequence goes on along the minus strand of NZ_JAAHHT010000331.1, from coordinate 4,672 downwards.
AAAACCGGAATGGAGAGCTACTGACTTTAGAGGGAATTTGTTGGTGAAAAATGGTTTTGAGTGGATGAATGCTTTGGATGAAGAGGTGCAAAATTTTTTGCTCGCTCTCGTCTTAGAGGTTGTGAGAAATTATGATATTGATGGTATTCAGGGAGATGACCGAATGCCGGCATTTCCCTCAGAAGGTGGTTATGATGGGAAAACAGTAGCGCGTTATCGCCAACAATTTTCTGCCGATCCTCCTCAAAATCATAAACATCACAAGTGGTTGCAATGGCGAGCGGATATTCTGACAGATTTTTTGACTCGTTTATACCGGGAAGTAAAAGTGGTTAAACCTGAGATTTTGGTTTCAATGGCTCCTAGTTTTTATAAGTGGAGTTTCAATGAATATCTGCAAGACTATCCCACTTGGATAAATCGAGAAATTGTTGATATTATTCATCCTCAACTTTACCGTCGTGATTTTTCTAGTTATAAATCTCTTGTACAACAGTTAGTGAAACAGCAATTTGTTGGCACTCATCTAAATAAGGTGTTTCCCGGAATTTTAATTAAGGTTGGTTCTTATCGTATCAGTGTGAATTATTTGTTAGAGGCGATCGCTTATAACCGTTCTGTAGGAATTAATGGAGAGGTTTTATTTTTCTATGAAGGTTTGCGAGAAAATAATGATGCTTTAGCTAAAGCATTGAGAAAATATGTTTATGTTTGATAATTAGGGTTTGTTGAAAAAGTATGCATGGGTGAGGGTAGGAGTCAGGAGACAGGAAGAGTCAAGAATGAGCGAGGAAGCAGAAGGAAGAATTTACGGTGCTTTTCAGTTGAGTAGACCACAAAACTGTTGTAGGAGTAATGAGTAAGGAGGTAGGGACGTATTGCTGACGCTTTCGCTCCGCTAACGCTGCGCGACATGTAACGCATTAATGTTCAAGCAACGTCCGTAGGTCTTAAGGAGTAAGGAGTCAGTATGATTGTGGTTTATTCATCATTAAACCGCTGTAAGTCATGATTTTTCGGCTCTTGTAAACCCTTTCATCCTAACTTTACAGCGCTTTTCGGATTGATGAACCACATATTCACATTTCAAACCCAGTAGGGACGTTCTATGGAACGTCGCTACTGTGGTTTACTGAAATGAAAACCGCTGTATGCAGCTCTCGCGGAGCAAAAACCTTGTACTTTTTCAAGACTATTAGAGACTAAAACCTTTAGGAGTCAATGCTTTAAAATTTAATCAGCAAGTCCTAATTAAACATCTCCAGAAAAGAGGGAACAGGCAACAGGCAACAGGGGGGGAGTAATGGATGATTTCTGGATAATAATTGATTTGATTTTTTATTAGAAAAGAGGGAACAGGCAACAGGCAATAGGGGGGTAGCAATGGATGATTTCTGGATAATAATTGATTTGATTTTTTCTTTGTGGAGAAGTCTATTAAACATCTGGTAAAGTAGGTGAAGGGGAATAAGCATATAAGGCAGTCTTCTATAATCGGAGATATTTTTCCCCTAATTATAGCTTTCTATGGCAACTGTTTCACGGATATATTAAAGATGACAAACTGGAAATATTTTAGATTAATTGTAGTCACTGGTTTTTTATTTCTTTGGTCTCCAAATCTAGATAATATAGGTGTAATTTATCGAGAACAGGAAAAATATTCCCAAGTATTGAAATCTCATCAAAAAGCATTAGCTCTTAGGGAAGAGTTTGGCGAGCTGGAAGGTAAATCTGCCTCTCTTGATAATATTGGTATACCGCATAAAAAGTTGGGTGAAAATTCTGAATCTCTAGAATTTTTGATTCAGACTTTAATACTTAATAAGCAACTTGGAAATGTGAATCAAGAAAGAGTTACCCTTGCCGATATCGGAAAATTATTAGCAAAAAAGAATCAACCAGAATTAGCAATAATTTTTTATAAACAATCAATTAATATTGCCAAAAAAATCCGCCAAGATTTACAGGTTTTACCATTAGAGGAACAAAAGGCTTATTTAGACGGAAGTATTAGTCAAATATATCGGACTTTAGCTAATTTATTACTTACAGAAGAACGAGCTATAGAATCACATCAAATTCTCGATTTTTTGAAAGTACAAGAAGTATTTGAATATATGGGAGGCATCAAACCTGAGAATGAGAAATCTAGTGAAATTATGATGCTCAAAGAGGAAAAACAATTCATAGAAAAATATACTAATTTCTTAGCTGAAATAGGTAAAAATGACGAGCAAAATCAGAAGATTCCATTAGAAAAATTAGCCACTATTCACGATTTTATGAATAGTGAGGAAATAACAGAAATTAGGTCAGAAATCAAGAATAAAGCTCAGAGTCAAACACTTATTCCTGAGATGTTAGTTCTATTACAGAATGAACTAAAGGAACATAAAAAAGAAAATGCAGTAATTTTATACCCTTTAATTTTAGAAGATCGCCTGGAATTAATTTTAGTTACTCCTAATTCTCCCCCAGTTCATCGTAAGGTGTTAGTTGCTCGACAAGAATTTGAGCAAGTGCTTTTTAGATTTAGAGTAGGATTAATTGATAGAAGAGAAGTTAATAATATTTCTGATTCTAGAGCTGCGCAAGCTGGATTAAAACTTTATAACTGGTTAATTAAACCAATAGAAAATGACCTAAAAGGAGTTAACACTATTATTTATGCACCAGATGGCCAGCTCCGTTATATTCCTTTAACAGCTTTATATGATGGAGAAAAATGGTTAGCAGAGAAGTTTAAAGTCAATAATATTACTGCTGCAAATATTATGGATTTAACTCCCAGAAGAAATAGAAATTTCCGAATTTTGGCAGGTGCTTTACCTGAAGGAAATTATAGTTTTTCAATTGGTAGAAGAAAGTTTGAGTTAGAAAGTTTACCTTTTGCAGAAATAGAGGTAGAAAAGCTAGCGAGTATATTTCCTGAAACTAAAAAATTATTAGGAGATGATTTTACTAAACAATTTATGGAATTAAGCATGAGTAGCCATAGTTTAATACATTTTGCTACTCACTCTGCTTTTATTAGTGGCAGTCCAGAAGACTCTTTTATATTATATGGAGATGGCGAACTTGCTAGCTTACGAGAAGTAGAAAATTGGAATTTAAAGGGTGTAGAATTAGTGGTTTTGAGCGCTTGTGAAACTGGCAAAGGAAAAAAGTTAGGAGATGGTTCAGAAATTCTGGGTTTTGGTTATCAAATGCAAGCAGCAGGTGCAGCAGCAAGTTTAGCAACTTTATGGCGAGTAGACGATCGGGGTACTTTTGAATTTATGAATGATTTTTATACAGCTTTAAAGAGTGGGAGCGATAAGATTGGAGCTATACAAAAAGCACAAATTGCGATGATTAATAGTGAGTATAATCATCCTTATTATTGGGCGCCATTTATTTTAATTGGTAATGGATTTTAATATGAGTAGTGAAAAAGATATGCCATTAGTTAACGAATTCAGAAGTCAGAAGTCAGAAGTTGTTTTTGTCAGGGAGATTAGAGCAACTTGTCTAATTTTGAAGGCTGAAAAAATTGGTAGATTTTTAAGTTATCATCAAATTTCAAGCTATGCAGAATAATTCAAATTTCTGTCATAGTACCTATTTAATCAATTGAGGAAAATAGATATGTCAGTATCAATTTCAGAATTTACAATTGAGGAGCTATGGGGTGATCAAACATTGAGAATTCCTATTAAGGATAATCAACTTGTTTTAGTAGGAGAGAATGGCACTGGAAAAAGTACAGTTGCTAACTTAATTTATTTTTTCCTTTAAAAAAGGGAGTAGAGAGTAGGGAAAAATAATTGATTATTTATGTACAAGAGGAAAAACTCAGTCAGAGATTATTTTTTACCGAAAAATCAAGCTTTAATGCCTCTCCTTTCAAGGAGAAAAAAGAAAAAAAATTTCCTTCTATTACAGAAGAGGTAATTATGAATTATTAATTGTTAATTATTAATTATTGAATTTTACCTTTTGACTTTTTACTTTAGGGTAGCGTAGTATCAGCTTGTCTAATTTTGAAGGCTGGAAAAATTGTTGGTTTTTAAGTGATCATCAAATTTCAAGCTATGCAGAATAATTCAACTTTCTGTCATAGTACCTATTTAATCAATTGAGAACAATAGATATGTCAATATCAATTTCAGAATTTACAATTGAGGAGCTATGGGGTGATCAAACATTTAGAATTCCTATTAAGGATAATCAACTTGTTTTAGTAGGAGAGAATGGCACTAGAAAAAGTACAGTTGCTAACTTAATTTATTTTTGACTTTAAAAAAGGGAGTAGGGAGTCGGGAAAAATAATTGATTATTTATGTACGAGAGGAAAAACTCAGTCCGAGATTACTTTTTAGTTTTACCTTTTGACTTTTGACTTTAGCGTAGCTTAGTATCAGCTTGTCTAATTTTGAAAGCTAGAAAAATTGTTGGTTTTTAAGTGATCATCAAATTTCAAGCTATGCAGAATAATTCAACTTTCTGTCATAGTACCTATTTAATCAATTGAGGAAAATAGATATGTCAGTATCAATTTCAGAATTTACAATTGAGGAGCTATGGGGTTATCAAACATTGAGAATTCCGATTAAGGATAATAAATTTGTTTGAGTAGGAGAGAATGGCACAGAAAAAAGTACAGTTGCTAACTTAATTTATTTTTGAC
>NZ_JAAHHT010000330.1 GCF_010672085.1 Okeania sp. SIO3I5 | reverse complement strand
TTGGAGATGCAGGGATATAGTGGCATTAGTTGTGGCTGAGAGCATTCTCATGGAAGCTTGTTTTTGACTTTCCGAACCTGTGGCAAGGAAAGAAGTAAGGGTAGTTTCTTGTACTTCCATTCCCTGGGTGAGATATTCAATAGCACTGGTTATATTTCCTTGGACATAGTACAGTGCTGACAGGTTATTGAGGCTGGTTGCAATGTCTGGATGATTAGTTCCTAATGTTTTCTCAAGTATTGCCAGAGACCGTTGGTATAGGGGCAAGGCTTCTGTATAGTTTCCTAGGTCACTGTACTGTGCTGCCAAGTTGTTGAGGCTGGTTGCAACTTTTGGATGGTCAGTTCCTAATGCTTTCTCTGTGATTGCCAGAGACTTTTGCAATAGGGGTAAGGCTTCTGTGTACTTCCCTTGGTTATGGTACAGTGTTGCCAAGTTGTTGAGGCTGGTTGCAACTTTTGGATGGTCAGTTCCTAATGCTTTCTCTGTGATTGCCAGAGACCTTTGGAATAGAGGTAAGGCTTCTGTGTACTTCCCTTGGTCACCGTACAATAATGCCAGGTTATTGAGGCTGGTTGCAACTTTTGGATGGTCAGCCCCTAATGCTTTCTCTTTGATTGCCAGAGACCGTTGTAATAGGGGTAAGGCTTCTGTGTACTTCCCTTGGGCACGGTACAATAATGCCAGGTTATTGAGGCTGGTTGCAACTTTTGGATGGTCAGCCCCTAATGCTTTCTCTGTGATTGCCAGAGACCGTTGTAATAGGGGTAAGGCTTCAGCATACTTTCCTTGGATATCGTAAAGTAATGCCAGGTTGTTGAAGATATCAGCAACGTCTGGATGGTCAGTTCCTAATGCTTTTTCTGTGATTGCTAAAGACTTTTGCAATAGGAGTAAAGCTTCGGTATACTTCCCTTGGTCTTTGTAGACTGATGCCAGGTTGCGGAGACTGGAGGCAAAGTCTAGATGGTCAACTCCCAATACTTTCTCTGTGATTGCCAAAGACTTTTGCAATAGGAGTAAAGCTTCGGTATACTTCCCTTGCAGTTGGTACAATGTTGCCATATTGCTAAGGCGAGAAGCAACAGATGGATGGTCAGTTCCTAATGCTTTTTCTGTGATTGCTAAAGACTTTTGCAATAGGAGTAAAGCTTCGGTGTACTTCCCTTGGTCACGGTACAATAATGCCAAGTTGTTGAGGATGGTGGCAACCTCTGGATGTTCGGTTCCTAACGCCTTTTCATAGATTGCTAAAGACCTTTGGTATTGGGACAAAGCTTCGGTGTACTTCCCTTGGTCACGGTACAATAATGCCAGGTTGTGGAGGCTGATGGCGACGCCTGGATGGTCAGCTCCTAATGTTTTCTCTTTAATTGCCAGAGACCTTTGGTATAAAGGTAAGGCTTTTGCGTAGTTCCCTTGCTCACTGTACAGAAATGCTAGGTTATTGAGGATGGTGGCAACGTCTGGATGGTCAGCTCCTAATGTTTTCTCTGTGATTGCCAGAGACCTTTGGTATAAAGGTAAGGCTTCTGTGTACTTCCCTTGGTTTTGGTAAAGTAATGCCAGGTTATTGAGGCTGGTTGCAACTTTTGGATGGTCAGTTCCTAATGCTTTCTCTTTGATTGCCAGAGACTGTTGCAATAGGGGTAAGGCTTCTGTGTACTTCCCTTGGTTTTGGTAAAGTAATGCCAGATTGTTGAGGCTAGTGGCAACATCTGGATGGTCAGTTCCTAATACTTTCTCTCTGATTGCCAGAGACCTTTGCAATAGGGTTAAAGCTTTTGTATAGTTCCCTTGCTCACGGTAGAGCGATCCCAGATTGTTGAGGCTTTGGGCAACATCTGGATGGTCAGTCCCTAATACTTTTTCATAGATTGCCAGAGACCTTTGCAATAGGGTTAAAGCTTTTGTATAGTTCCCTTGCTCACGGTAGAGCGATCCCAGGTTGTTAAGGCTTTGGGCAACATTTGAATGCTCAGTTCCTAATACTTTTTCATAGATTGCCAGAGACCTTTGGTATAGAGGTAAGGCTTCGCTGTAGTTGCCTTGGTAATGATGCTGCAGACCTAAAAAATTCATCACTTGTACACCAACAGGGGTTTCAGAAGCACCATCATTTTCTACCATAACTAAGGCACGTTCTAACAATGGAATAGCTTCACTATATTTTCCCTGTTTTGAAAACTCCACTGCTTGTTGAAAAAGTCGCTTAAATTCCTCCACTTCCCCAGACTGTTGCGCCACCACAGCAGGCTTAATTTCCCCCACTACTGGCTTAACCATCCCCACAGTTAACCCACAGATACTAATAAATGTTGCTCCCCAAACCAGAGAATATCTAACTATCGCATTCATAAAATTAACCCCTAAAATTAGTTCTACAATATACTCGTAGAAGCCACCAATTAATTATGCAACTTACCATATTTATCCGCTTTGTTGTATGAAAACATATAGCTACCGCACAAGATACAAGCATCTGTACTTCATACTTATACAACTATTGTCCAATAAATAAATCAATTATCTTCGGCGTCAAAAAAAAGGCTGAAACTTATACCTGTAAAGGCTTTCAGCTATTTAACCATTGGCCAACAAATGAATAAAGCATCAATCTTTGATAAGAAAAAGCTGAAACTTATACCTGCAAAGGCTTTCAGTCATTTAACTATTGGCCAATAGAATAATAGAAAGAGGGTGATATAGCTGCCACGGTTGTTCACCTTTCATGTCAGCTCTGGCAACCGAAAAGCGGAACGGATGTTCTATGGCTATTGCAACAAAGCCATATTTATCCACTCCCAACCTCATCATAAATATCAGCCGTATTTCTGTCATGGCGAGGCGACCGCCATTTCAGTTATCAGTTATCAGTTATCAGTTATCAGTTATCAGTTATCAGTTATCAGTACCTCTGCAATAAGGAGGCTTGAAATAAGGAATATGTTCTTTTTTTATCCCCTTAAAAGGGGAGGCTTTAGACCACAATTTTTCGGTAAACAAATTAAACTTTGGGGAAAATCATTAATACTAGCCGTTGCCATCTCTAGATTCAGGAGATTGCCACGGGGGGGAATCATGGCCAAACCTTGAACTTAATTGTTTTCCATCCCCCCTCGCAATGACAACCATTTACTACCAGCAGAGCGATCGCCAATCTTTAGTATGCAACTTACCATATTTATCCAGTCAAAACCTCATCATAAACATCAGCCATTGTTAATCAAATCAGCGGAATATAAGCAATTTGGTCTCGATATTCGTCCTCAAAAGATGCCCCTGCAATAGCTATTAAATCTTCAATAACTCGACCGATATTCGCCGACGGACGTAACACTAAAATTCCCGGTACATGACCACTTTCAGCTAAAAGTTCGGCAAGATGAACTGGCATAGAACTACGGTTGTTAGTGACAAGAATAAAACCGTTATCCTGAATCCAACGCAAGATTTCAGGGTCTTTTGTGCCCTTGGGAGGCACCTTTTCATCCCCAATTGCCACAACAACTAAATCCGGTTGCCACTCCAAAAGTTGTTCTTTATATAGAGGAGGCAAATTTTCATCAAGCAAATATTTAATTGCCATTATTTAGACGCACCCTCAACTTGAGTTAGACGTTCCAACTTCCACCTCAGTACCTTCGCCACAAAAGGTGGAGGATGGCGATCGAATTCAGCTTGAGCTTTATTTGTATACTCCAACCAATTATCAAAATATTGTCCTATGGTTTCGCGATCGCGCAAACAATACAAAATTGTGGCATAAACTTGTTCCAAGCTAACAGTATGAAAGAGTTCGGAAATTTCTTCTGCTGTCTTATTGTTAACAATGTATTCGTAAAGAATATGCTCGATACCGATCCGCGTTCCTTTAACTCGAATATCCTCCGGTGTCAGAAACTCAAAATAATCTTCTAATTGCATTTGTTAGTCCTTGCCTAAATTTGCCCAAAACCCAGTAAATATTTCTCATAATAGCACATTCTACTGTTGCTCTTGTTCAGTCTCAAAACTAACGTCCTCGTATAAAACATCAACAGCACAATTAAACTCAATACTAGATAACGTAAAATTCTCTCCCTCAGAATATGCAGAATAAAGCCACATTCTCCCCTCACCACGTTGATAAATCTCAACAGAAATTGATTCTGAATCTACTAAAACATACTCTTGCAAACTAGAAAATTGACGATAATATTTAAACTTATCGCCGCGATCGTACCCCTTTGTTCCTGGAGAAAGAACTTCAATAATCACACTAGGATGTTTGATAAATTCACGAGATTTGAAATCATCAGCATTACAACTAATAACTAAATCTGGATAAAAATAACGATTATTTTTAGCATCCTGAACTTTCGCCTCCAACACATTAACTCGACAACCTTTTTGACGAACAGAGGAATATAAAGCTGTATAGAAATTAAGAACAATATTATTATAAGGAATATTTGTTCGAGTCATAGCTAAAATTTATCCATCCACATATTCATGGCGAAATTCCTGTTTAGCTTCCCATTCTAAATATTCTTCGGCTGTCATTTTTTGATAATTTTTAGGTTGAGCAATCATAATTTCTTCCTTTCTTTTGTTCAATTATTCAAATGTTTTTATCCTAAATTAGGAATAGATAGGGCTAATTTCCTACTACAAACAACATTATACTAAACATGATAAATATTTGTTACATCTCCTCAATGATTTGTGAAAAAACTTTAGGGGTTGAGTTTGGAGACCAAACCCCTACGCTCAAATTTTACAACCTACTTTAAATTACTATATTAGTTCCTGTTTTTCAATCCTACTAAAGCTATAAAACCTCATCATAAATATCAGCCATTGTTAAAGTTAATCCCACCGAATTTAACTCTAAAAAATCTTCTTTTCCTAAACTTTCCCTAGACCAATCACCAACTTCTGAACGACGATAAATTTCCACCTTCATTTCTGTTTGATCAACCAATACATACTCTTGCAAACTTGCTAAACTTTGATAATTCAAGCGTTTTTCTCGTCTATCTAAATCTTGGGTAGAAGGGGAAAGTACCTCAACAATTAAACAAGGAAAACTCTTGTAATATTTTTCCGTATCTTGGGGGTTACAAGTTACCATCACATCAGGATAATAAAAAATATCAGAGCTATTTTCCGCAATAGCAATTTTGACCTTCATATCTGCAATAAAAGTTTTACATCCGCTTCCCCGGAGATGAAAACGTAAAAGACTAGCTATATTTAATGCGATGCGGTTATGTTCTTCACTACCACCAGACATAGGGAATATTTCACCACCGAGATATTCATGGCGAATAGGACTAACTTTTTCTCCTTCCAGATAATCTGTGATTGAAATAAATGCAGTGGCTAATTTCATAGTTATACTCATCCTAATGATTTGTGAAAAAAAACTTTAGGGGTTTGGTTTGGAGACCAAACCCCTACGTTCAAATTTTACAACCTACTTCAAATTGCTATATTAGTTCCTATTGTTCAATCCTACGAAAGCTATAATACCTCATCATAAATATCAGCCATTGTTAAAGTTAATTCCACCGAATTTAACTCTAAAAAATCTTCTTTTCCTAAACTTTCCCTAGACCAATTACCAACTTCTGAACGACGATAAATTTCCACTTTCATTTCTGTTTGATCAACCAAGATATACTCTTGAAAACTTGCTAAACTTTGGTAATTTAAGCGTTTTTCTCGTCTGTCTAAATCTTGGGTAGAAGGAGAAAGTACCTCAACAATTAAACAAGGAAAACTCTTGTAATATTTTTCCGTATCTTGGGGGTCACAAGTTACCATCACATCAGGATAATAAAATATATCCGAGCTATTTTTGGCAATCGCAATTTTGACTTTCATATCTGCAATAAAAGTTTTACATCCGCTGCCCCGTAAGTGTCTCAATAAACTAGCGTAGATATTACCTGAAATGCGGTTATGTTCTTCGCTACCACCAGACATAGCGAATATTTCACCACCGAGATATTCATGGCGAATAGGACTAACTTTTTCTCCTTCCAGATAATCTGCGGTTGAAATAAATGCAGTAGCTAATTTCATAGTTATTAGTTCCTCAATGTTATATAGATAATTATAGCTGAAGTCATTTCAGTTATCAGTTATCACTTATCAAAATAATTGGGTCTAAAACCCCGCCTTGATTGGCGAAATATTTTTGGAGAGTTGCTCTAATCCCCGTTACAAAAATAACTTCTGTACGGGCGAACGGCCGTTCGCCCCTACTGACTTCTAACTTCTGACTTCGTTATCAGTACCTCTACCTGTTTGCGCAGCATGACCTAGGAAAGCATTGGGATTGAAATATTGAATAGAATATTTCTCTTAATTGTGGAGCAGTCAAAGCAACAATGGATGGAAAACCTGTTCCTGGTCAGATTGGTAGTATAATTGCTGCAATTAAACCTGGTGTATAAGTTGCTAAAGGTAAACCAGGAAACACCGTAGAAAATGCTGTGAAAGCTAATGTATTTCAACAAATAAAAATCATAAATTATTCTCCAGTAATTAGCCAGTTAGTGTAAGAAAATAAACTAAAAGTTGTGGGTGATTATTATGACTTAGACCAGGGAAAAGTTTATCTAATAAGTTAAAAAAGGGTAAACATTCAGGAAGAGGTTTTCAATAATTAATAATTAATAATTAATATAGCGTTTTTCAGTAGGCGTGAGGTACATCAACGATCCCCCTAAATCCCCCTTTTTAAGGGGGACTTCCAGTTCCCCCCCTTGAGAAGGGGGGGGTTAGGGGGGATCTAATATCTGTACCTCACTAACCTGGGAAATGCTATAATTAAATTACCTCTTCTTATAAACAAGAAGATTGAGTCAAAGAATTTTTTTTCTTTTATCCATCAATAGAGAAGCTTTATACCTTAATTTTTCGGTAACTAAACCCCTACCATAAGTTACATTTCCTGAGCTAATTATCCAGAAATGATGAACAATTTCAGCAACTTTCTCAAGAAAATAGTCTATACTGTTTGTAGGCGGAAATAGCTTAACCTCTTTACCCCTAATCCTATAAAAGAAAAAGACGACTATGAAACCATATTTCTTTGCTCTTTTAATTGTATCCACAGTAACCGCAATGGCTGGTTGCGCAAACCCTCAATCTACGCCAACGGTACAGGCTCCGCCATGCCAAAATCCTGTCACAGAAAACGATGTTTTAGCTGCACAGCAAAGCTGGGGCCAAGCCATTGTCGCCATTGGCAAGGCAGAAAACCCAAAAGCAGAAGCACAAAATACTCTTGAGAGGCTTTATGCTTATAATCTTGGTACGGTTTTGTTCAAACCTACACTGGCTAGCAATGAACCCTTCAGAGGCACGGAGAAAGAGGCTTTGTCTTATTTTGTCGGCGGCGGCATCAGCGAAGATAAAGGTTTTGCTCTTGCTCCCTATAACAATGTGCGCTTTGAGAATGAAGGAATTATTACCCACTGCAATACAGCCACCTCCATGGGTGAGTATTTTTTCACCAAAACAGACGGTAGCCAGATCAAGGTAGAATTCACTTTTGGTTATGTTCGTGATGAAAACGGCGGTCTGAAAATTGAGCTGCACCATTCATCTCTGCCGTATCAAGCACAATAAGGGCGATCTTGATTTCAGTTATCAGTTATCAGTTATCAGTTATCAGTGAGCCTCCGACTTTAGCCGGAGGCTTGAATCCTTAATTAAACAATTATTGAAACAGGACTTACGCAACACCGCTATATATGGTGTATTGTTTGGTCAATATTCCCAATATTCTCACTATAATTAGTGCCCTTGCGTAAGTCCTGTGAAATTAAGGAATAAACCAAAATTTTTGAACTTTGAATTTTTAATTTTGAATGGCTTTGTTGTAATAGCCATAGAAAATCGGTTCCGCTTTTCGGTTGCCAGAGCTGACATGAAAGGTGAACCTAGTGGCAGCTATATCACCATATCTCAATTATTGATGTTTGATTCATTTATTGGCCAATAGTTAAATGACTCAAAGCCTTTACAGGTATAAGTTTCAGCCTTTTTTTATCTAAGGTTGCTTGTTGCTTGATGTTTGATTCATTTATTGGCCAATAGTTAAATGACTCAAAGCCTTTACAGGTATAAGTTTCAGCCTTTTTTTATCTAAGGTTGCTTGTTGCTTGATGTTTGATTTATTTATTGGACAATAGTTGTAGAAGTATGAAGTACATGGATCTTGGATCTTGTGCGG
>NZ_JAAHHT010000033.1:3500-66237 GCF_010672085.1 Okeania sp. SIO3I5 | reverse complement strand
CGCAAAATTACTTCCTCAACTAGAATATGTTAAGCATGAATACGAATTTAAAAATTTATGCATTTTCATTTCCTTTCTTACTCCTTACTCATTACTCCTTACTCCTTACTCCTTACTCCTTACTCCTTACTCATTACTCATTACTCCTTACTCATTACTCATTACTCCTTACTCCTTACTCCTTACTCCTTACTCATTACTCATTACTCCTTACTCCTTACTCCTTACTCATTACTCCTTACTCATTACTCCTTACTCCCTACTCCCTACTCCCTAAAAAGAATTAAACAGTTATTGTGTGACCACCCAATTTTATTTTCCTGTTCAAACTGATTTAGTAGTCGCGTAACAGTAACGCGACTGGTACTAATAATGTCAGCTATTTCTTGATGAGTTAAGCGAATATCAAGTATTTGTCCTTCTGGCAATTGATTCCCAAATCTGTCTGCTAACCATTTTAATAATCTCAGCAGTCGTAATTTAATTTTTCTAGAATGAATAATTCTTAATAGTTCTTGAGTTCTTTGAATGTGAGAAAGCATTACTTCTTGAGCATAAAAATAACCCCTTGGTAAAATAGTTGCCTCGACAATAGTTAAACATTCAACTTGATAAGGATAAAAAGGAAATAAAGGTTGACCAACAATGTCTCCTTTACCCCAAAATCCTAGAGTAATGATATTTTCTTCTTCATTCTTAGTCAGAGTACGAACTATTCCAGAATCTATTCGCCACAATAATACATCTGTCAATGGTATTAGTTGACGGCGTTTAAATTGATGGTGCTTTAATTTAGGGGTTCCAGTAATTACTGAATTTAAGCTCATTTTTCTTCTCCTATTTATGTTGCAGAATCTACATTTTATTTTTGTCAGCATTTCTTATGGAATGCTGCCCATTCATGTTACGCAACGTTTTCATATCGAATATGAAAAACGACCATTATGCGATGGCAAAATAGCTATCAGTTACTAGCGTCAGGACAAGTCAAGTTATACCAAGCGCGATCAATATTGCCAGATAATATTAAACCCCCCCCTTTGCGCATGGAGTTGGGAGGTTTGTTCAAGAGGCAAAAACTCCAACTTTGGTAGGGGTTTGGTTACCAAACCCCTACAAGGCGTGAATTTTACTTATACTATCTCCTTTAATATAATTGACTTGATTTTTATTGCTGACTGCTTACATATTTTTTACCATGCAACAGTTACTTCTTAGGTAATTATTTTTGAGTAAGTTAATAGTGAGTTGCTGGGTTTATAGGTTGGGAATGAGAATATTGTGAATTAGATGTAGCTTGGGTTGAGGGACTATCTTCGGAGCTTATCCGTAGGATAAACCCAACATATAATCTTTCTCCCGTACGGACGTTGTGCGGAACGCACAACGCGCGTTTTTCATGTCGCGACAGCGGTTAGCGTTTGCGGAGCATTCCCTTAGGAAAGCTTTGCGCTAGCAAAACGCGGAGCGACATGGAATAGGAGCATTCCGGAACGGAAAACGCATTAATGCTCAAGCAACGTCCCTACAATTTTAGCTAAAACACTCCCGTAGGTTGAGAATCGGAGTATTTTGAATTAGCTTCACAGACTTGTAAAGCAGGTTTTTTTTGATTATTATTTGGTTCATAGTCACTACAATTTAGTGCTGTTTCAGTGAGTGCGCTATAAGGATGTACAGTACACTTTAAACGATAATCATCTGTAAAAAATGTACAGCGACTACAGGGGATTTGATGCAGTCGTTTAACATAATTTATTCCTGACTTAAACGTTACATAAAAATTCCACAAACCCATAGTCATTAGTGATAGAATACCAATCATAAAAAAGATATGAGCTAGGATTTCAAATATCTCTTTGGGAAGCAAATTAATCATAGTTTTAACTTTATACTGAATCAATGCTTGGAGAAAAATTCCTAGTTAGAGGCAGTAGTATAACTAGCCAAAAACTGAAGCGATCGCTAACTATATTAGTTATAGCGTTTAGCAGTTCAAAATAATGTCAAATCATACACTATTTTATTTATTCTGAAAATCACTAACTAATTAGGGTTTGCCTGAAAAAGTCTGAGGTGTGAAGAGATCGCTCAGATAGAGAGGTCGTCAGATTAGCCACATACAATAAAAATAGGAATTATAGGAGAGGTTTGAGGAAGAACCGTCTGAGATTTTTTTTCTCCATCCATTATCTGTTTAAAATAGTCAAATCAATTCAAAATTATAACTTCTGCCTCAAGTCAGAGACTTGAAATAATGAACAAAAAATTTTGAACTTTGAATGGGTGAATTTTGAATTCAAAAAATGGGCAAATTTTGAGCAATTCCCTCCTAAAATATGGCACTTTTTTAGCACTAAAAAGGCTTTTGCTTTTATCTGTAAATATTTTGATATTTAATCAGCAAGCCATAATTATGAATGATGATATTCTAATTAACTACTGTGCCAAAAATATCAGTAATAGAACATTTAACTTGCTATTGCTTCTGGAGTAATATCTGATAAAACTAAGCTATTTTCCTGCCAAAATTCTAGAAGTGGTTTTGCTACATTTAGAGGTGAAAAATGATGGAAAAAATAACGACCTTCAGGACATTCCCAAATCCGATCTTCTGGTTTTAAAAATGGTTGCCATCCTTGAATTAAATTACGATCGATAATTGTGTCATCATTACTACCACATACCATTAAAGGTACAGGAACTTCACTCGGGATCATACTTTGACGTTTTAACAATGAATGAGGAGATGGAGATAAATCTAAATCTCTCTCCAATATCCTGACTAAGTTTTGAGTGATTTTTCTATCTTGTTCGCCAAATAAACTTTTTACCATATTTGTCAAAGTTATTTCTCGACTACAAGGTAAAAGATGACGATGTACATAATAATGTGCTTGCCAATCAACTGTAGGATGAACACCTACAGATAACAACGTTAAAGATTTCACTCTTTCCGGATATTTATGAGCATACATTAATCCTACTAATCCACTTGTACTATGACCAATAAGATGAATCGGTTTACTTAAAGATTTGAGATAATCGTGAAGTAAAGTTACAGCTATTTCAGGATCACAAGGATCGTCAGGAGTTTGCAAATAATCCCATTCTGCAATTAAAACTTTTCTCGATAAATAACGAATTAACCGCCGATTAAAAACTTGTAGACTAGGACTGGTATTTAACCACAATACATCTGGAATTTTAGACATCGATCTTCATTCTCCTAAGTTATTAAGATACCAATAAATAAATAGTACCTTTGAGTAGATAATAATTTTTTGAGAAGGAAGTATCTGAAATTATAAGTATATCTTGAGGTTTTCTATTAGAATTTTTCTACTCTCAACTAGATATTCCCCAAAAATTACTTTCCATTTTTTTCATAAACCTTCCTTCTCTTAGAAGTTTTGAAAGTTAAAGAAATTTCTCTGACTTAATCAACTTTAGTCAAACCTGATAACTTTGCTAATTAAATCAGACTAAATCCCAAAATCTGTTTTCAGTTGCGCTACCCATGTTTTGATGCGTTCTTCTGTTAATTCTGGTTGATTATCTTCATCTAGAGCTAAACCTATAAACTTGCCATCTTTGACTGCTTTGGATTCGGTAAAATCATAACCATCTGTAGGCCAATGCCCAACAGTAATACCTCCTAAACTAGAGATTTCTTCCTCTAATATACCTATAGCATCTTGAAAGTTATCACCATATCCTATTTGGTCTCCTGTGCCAAAATAGGCAACTTTTTTCCCCTTGAAATCAATGCCTTTTAGTTTATCAAAGAACTCTTCCCAGTGACTTTGTAGGTCACCAATATTCCAGGTGGGACTGGCAATAATTAAATTTTGATAATCATTAAAATCTTTGGGATTTACACCATCCATGTTATAGATGGTAGCTACTTCGTCACCACCAAATTCTTTTTTGACAATTTCTGCCGCATCTTCAGTTTTACCTGTTGTACTGCCGACAAAAATACCAATTTTTGACATTTTTACCTCCGTGGTAGTTGTTTTTTTGTCTTACTTATGATGTTAGTTTGAAAATTGCTCAAACTATTTGAATTATAACTTAGTATGGATCTAATTCATCACAACAACCAGACCAATCACTTTTTAGTTTATTCATATTATTGCTTATAATTATTGTCGGATTTTGACAACTATTTTCTGATTCTAAGTATTTAAAAATATCTATGCGATCGCACTTATTTTTATCTCGTATCTCGTTTGATTTTCCATGAAGCTAGTGTTTTTGAACTTGCCATTTTTTTCTATTTCCTATGCGCGATCTATGAAATAAAAATTCTCAAGGTCCCCGCCTTTTGCTTTGATTGCTATACCTAACCTCTACACTCAAAATCTGTTTATTCATACCCAGAAAAATTTTGATAATTATTTTCAATAAGCTTGTAAGATAAAACTCAATATAATTTAATTTTCTGTTTATTATATTGTGGAATAGCCCAGATTCCTGTTCTCTAGTTTAGGTGCAGGAACAAAAACTATATAGGAATGCGTAGCAAATTTCATCTCAGTCAGGTACACTACTAACTAGCAAGATGCCGTTCTTATAAACCTATGATAATCAATGATTATCGCCAACAGTTACTAGCCCTATAATCCTCTTCTCAAGATAAATAAGAAATATTTCTATTTACTATTTATATTTACTCATAAATAGAGTTAAGTTGTCAAGCCTTAAAGCCAAATTTTCTACTACAGCAATTTTTTTTTCCCCAAACCACTTACAGGGAGATAGAGGAGACAATGGCGAGATGGGAAAATAGGTTGTATGAGAGTATTTTTCAACCTGTTTTTCATATTGCTTCTTCCCATAGACACTTCTGACTCCTCTATTTAATGACGGGCAATTATACCATACAGCAGTTTTCATTTCCGTATATCACAGTAGGGACGTTCCATGGAACGTCCCTACAAGGTTTTAGTTGTACCAGTGTGGTTCATCAATCTGAAAAGCGCTGTAAGCTTTCCTAGAGATATAGTTTGAGAGTTGGAATCTTCAAAAATGACACTTAAAAATTCCCGCTCTCAAACACTTATCATCTGATTAAGATTCCTCTGCTATACCATTCAAAGCATTTTCCACACGCTTGAAGTCAAAACCCATAGATCGCAGAGCGTGCCAGAGATGACCTTGCAAGAAGAAGAAAGCTAAGAAAAAATGAGCATTTGCCAACCAACAACGAGCAGTATGAGCACCTAAAGGCAACTCTACACTGTCCGCAAAATAAGGAGTAATCCCCAACTTAACTTCCAAAACTGGACCGTAAAACTCTACAGGATAAGCTAAAGTATTAACGGCACAGAAGTAAGCTGCCACAAATCCTGCTAGAGCGATTCCACCTAGAGAATAAGAAAGAATTGCCTCACCAGAAAATATGAGAACTCGTTTTGCCCATCGAAGGGGTTCCTTAACAATGTGCCAAAGACCACCAAAAACTAGGATAAATCCTACATAAACGTGACCGCCAACTAAATCTTCTAAACTATTAACAGTCGCAAAATGAGTTTGATACCCATATATTACTAATGGATCGAGAGTGGGATTTGTTACTAAACGAACTGTTTGAGTTGTCGCATCATAAAGCCCACCAAAATACATAGCTTTGGCTACTAATAATAAAGCACCAAATCCTAAGAAAAGTAAGTGATGACCTAAAATAATACCAAGCTTTTTAGGGTCATCCCATTCAAAGTGAAAGTTCTTTGCTCCACCTGTTGCATCTTTTAAATTTTCTGGAGCTTTAAAGGTGTGAAAAAGCGCTCCTGCACCTAATACTGCTGATGAAATTAGATGTATAACACCAACTACAAAATATGGATAAGTATCTACAACTACTCCACCTGTTCCAATACCAAAACCTAAAGTTGCTAGGTGAGGGAGTAAGATTAAACCCTGTTCTCCCATGGGTAAATCGGGGGAATATTGAGATATTTCAAACAGAGTAAATGCTCCAGCCCAAAAAGTAATTAGAGCTGCTTGACCTACATGAGCAGATATGAATAAACCAGATAGTTTCGCGAAGCGGGCATTTCCAGCCCACCAATCGTATTTAACTTCTGGAGTACCATAAGTTTGCATGAAGTTTTGTCTCCTTGAATTATGGTCAATAGTTTTTCCAAACAGTTACTACTTAATTTTTAGCTGATAATTCGTAACTGTTTATATTCAATATATTTATTCAAGTAAATCAGAAAAACCGTATGCTTAACTACTTTTTTTTTAAAAAAAATATAGAAAAAAATTAATAAATTATCAACCAGATTCTAGTCAATAAAATTTACAATAATATCTCACTAATAATAATTATTATTAAGGTCTTATTTGCGGCTAAGTTACAGCTTTTGATTTGCCAAAATATCGGCTATCCAGTAGTAATAATTTACGGAAAATTATCTATTTTAAATCACACGAAATTAGATGGCGTTTCTATTAAAAAATACTGCCATATACAGGCAAAATTTTTTAAACAAAGCCAACGTTTATGGCAGTTTTCTCGCTGATACTGCCTGAATATAGATTCTAATTTTTTGTGATATAGCACTACGCATTTAGAGTGCAGACATTGGTAAGTCCTCTTTGTGTTAGCGCAGCTCCTCTGCAAGAGGCAGCATTCCGTTTGCGAAGCAAAGCAAAGCAAAGCAAAGCAAAACTCAGTCAGAGATTACTTTTAACTTTCAACTTTATGACTTTTGACTTGCACGTAGTGTTATATTTGCAATCCGATGCCATTGTCAAGTCAGCATCGACTTGATACTCAGTCCTATTCTGTATTGTTGAAATGAGTGGAAGATTTTTCTTTGGTCGCTAATTGTTGTATCATATCTTTAATCAAAATACATAGCTCTGGCCACTAATTTCTAGTGGTCATTTTTTTCTTCAGATTTAGATGTCCATTGCTATAGCAGCGAACAGAGAACACTTAACTGGGAATAGTTGGAAAAACATTTCCTAGTCTGAGGTTCATCATCAGTTTATGTCCCAACCAATTCTTTCTTAGCTATAGTCCACAAATCAAAAACTATTGATTTTGGAGCAAAAGATTGAAGATTAATGACAATTGTCATAATTTTAGGACTTTTAACCCGAAAGTATATTACATACTTATTGCAACTAATATTCAATAATTTTCTAATTTTGTCAAGTTTTTTTGAGATGTTTTTTCATTAATTTTTGCTATTTCTATAAAAGTGAAATCTTAAAAAATCCCTAAATTTACCTTAAACAAGATTTTTGTAGTTATTAGGTATTCTTAATACAAATATTTTTAAATTATATAGCTAAAAAGTATTGACAAAAGTTATCATTAGTTCCATAATAGGAAGTACATTGCTTATGGTGTTCTTCTCTCTGGTAGGACAACGTATACTAAATTAGTCGAGTCCCTCAGTCACAATGATCATATTTCGTTGATAGACTGGAAAGCAATTAGGGACTCTTTATTATTTTGATCCTCAACATTAAGTAAATCTAAATTTATACATACACTGGTTTTTGAATAGCGCTCTCTTGCCTACTCCAGTGAGATGAAGCACAAAGGGTAGATTTTTACAGAGGAAGCACAGAGGGTATATCTCTAGAAATTTCATCTTTTGAGTGATAACTGATAACTAAAATGACAGCTTTGGCATCAGCCATTGCAGTTTCACGCTTGTGCGATCGCTTCAATCTGCCGATCAAAATATGATCAAAATATTTAGTACAGGACTTACGCAAATTCTTAAACAATACGCTATCTGTAGAGGGCGAATGCCATTCGCCCCTACTAGATATGGTGGTTCTGCATAAGTCCTGTAGTAATAGCCTGAACTGTCCCGAAACTTCCATCACTAGAATATTTAGTCAGCAACTCATCGTACCTAGCACCCAACTCTCTTCCAACGGGAGTAGCAGGACGAAACTTTTGGTTAACTATCCGTTGCCGACACCACAGTAAAAGTTGACTCCTACCGCTAACATCCAAATCTTCACTTGAGCAACAATGCTGTGGTTTTTAGCTAGGTAAGTTGTCAATTTATGAAGCACGTCATGACGGATATTAGCTACCTTTGTGTGTAGCTTGGCAATTTTAAGTTGCATATAGTAGGGGGAAATCCTGATACTAAGGTGCAAGAATCTCGTCGTCTGTTGCTCAATAAAATTAACTTAGAAATATTTCCTAAGTTAACAAATAATTATCAATTAATTATTGATGTTCCTTATTGGTTCAGTAATTATAATGTGACAATTTGGAAATACATAGGGATTGAGGAAGATTCATCAGAACAACTAATAGAAAATAACGAATTAAACGAAATAGAATCGAGAATTTAATGCGGACAAATTTACAACAAGAAAAATTTCCTGTTATTGGAAGAAAAACAATAATCAAGGAAGTGCCGTCAGGAGAAATTAGGATGGAGGATGGAGCTGATGGTGCTTGGATATTGTTTGACTGCGACTGCTTGGATGCGTTGTTTTATTGCAGGGCACAATGTTGTGCGTTGCGTGGAACTTTGGTAATGCCTGAAGAAGAAGCTCATGTAAATTATGATGCTTATTTTGATCAGAATTTGGGTTTAAAAGTTTTAAGACGTGATGCTGATGGATTTTGTTATGCCTTGAATAGACAGACAAAAACCTGTAGTATCTACGACATCCGCTCACAAACTTGTAGAGACTTTCATTGTACAAGGGGGGTGAATATGAGAGGGTTTAAGTTATCTAATAAAGTTCACAGACAATCAAATTATTAAGTATTAACAAGATGTTTACTAAACTACCTTTAATTATTGAGATATTAACAATTGTAGGAACTATAATTGGTTATTTTTGGGAGATTTTTTAATATATTAAAAAGATCGAAAATTGCACTACTACAAATAAAAAAAATCTTGACAAATTAAGAGTAAAACTACTAAAAGTAGATGCAATAATTATCAAACACGTTGATGATAATTCCATTTACATAAATGATGTTGAAAAATTTCTGCAATAAAATTTTGATTATAAACCACACACTAAAATTTCTCTTTTAAAAGAAAATAGTTGAACGTATTCTTTTGCTATTTTGCCCTAAGTGTAAAATTTGAAATATGGACTAAGATTAGATTAATTACTACTGCAATAATTTTGGTCAATAGTGGTTAAAATAATTTGTGGGGATTCTTTATGGCTTTTTTCTCTGTTTGTTAATCCACTTTGGGGTGCTGGTATTGGTGTGATTTGGGTATTAGGACGTATCTTATTTGCTTGGGGTTATTATCAAGCGGCAGAGAAACGAACTCTAGGGTTTGGTATTAGTTATTTAAGCACTATAGTTTTACTTATAGGTGCTTTGGTAGGAATAATACTACCTCTGTGGAAAACTATTTCATAGCTATAATAAATTTAGATAGAGGTTATTTCAGTTATCAGTTATCAGTTATCAGTAACTTCGGTTCATCCAGTGGCAATAAAATCCAAAATTTCCTTTTTTATTCTCATAGAAATGGGAAGATTGAGAGCTGATTTATTGGTGAGTTAAAATAGCTTATATCTAATTTTGATTTTTGTTCAAGAGGAAAAAATAATGTCTGAAAAACCTGTATTTAAGATTAATCAAAAACTTTTTAAACAACTGAATGATTGGCAAGAAAAAATGGATGCGAAAGAAAGAAATGAAGCAGCAGCAGAAGTAGAAGTAGATGCAAATAATCAAGATAAAAAATTGAGTGATTCTCAAAAGGAAAAAGATTAGGAGAGCTTAGAGAATTTGGAAAAAAGATTGTTATGGTAGGGGTTTATTTACTAAATCCTTAAATAGGGTTTGCTGAAAAAAGCAAAGTGTGGGGAGGGTGGGAAGTGTGGGAAGACTGGGATTGTAGGAGAAATAATTTTTCCTTGATTTTTCTGCCTCGCTCTGCCCCAAAGTCCTCACTTTATGCAGCTCTTTTAAGCAAAAAACTGATACTTTTTGACGACTTAAAATGGCTAAAACCTTATATATGTAAATGCTTTGATATTTAATCAGCAAACCCTAAATATCCTAGGTAGTAGTTCAATAATTAATAATTAATAATTAACAATTAACAATTAACAATTAACAATTAGAGACTGTTTGTAAAATAAATATTAATAGAGCATCACTTGTGGCTAAAATCTAAAAGCGGTAATACTTCAAGGGATTGAAGTTTGGTAGATAGAGAAGTATTCAATACTTATTTTCTTATATTTTTCAGACAAATATTTGTCTTGATTGTTTTCTCCTTATTCCCTATTCCCTATTCCCTGTTAAGTGTTCCCTGTTCCCTATCTCCTTTTTATATTTCCTGATACATTCAATCTCTTACCTCTTTTGTAATAGAAGGATTGAGTTAAAAGAAATTTTTTTCTTCTCAAGGGAAGATTTAGATATGACGTACTTCGGAGGAGCTAATCGGAAGTATGGCAATTAATCTACTCAAGTTTTTACCGAAAAATTTTGTTTTAAAGTCTCCCCTTGGATAGGGGATAATAAATAAAAAATTTCATGATTAGTCAATCCTATCAGTTTCAAGGAAAGGTAATTATTAATTATTCATTATTAATTAGGTAATTAGGGTTTGCTGAAAAAATCTTATGGGTGAGAGTAGGAGTCAGGAGACTCAAGACAACCCACCCCTAACCCCTCCCAGGAGGGGGAGACAGGAAGAGTAAGGAATGAGCGAGAAGGCAGGAGGAAGAATTATCCCTTGGTTTTTCTGCCTCGCGTCAACCCTTTCATTCTAACTTTTTGCAGCTCTTTAGAGCAAAAATCTTGTACTTTTTGACGACTTAAAATGCCTAAAACATTATATATGTAAATGCTTTTATATTTAATCACCAAACCCTAATTATTAATTGTTGAAAGGATTTTTTCCATAAAAAGGTAATGCTTCTGACCAATGAGTTCTATTTCCTTTTTGCCATTCTAAATGAGCTAATTCTAAGAGACTTACAACAGATTTTCCTAAACCATTTTCAACCTCAATTAACTGATAAGAATTTTCCCGATTTTCTAATATTTTTTTCCATGTTGTGGGATTCATTAGTGTATCTTCTAAAAGAGGATTAATACCCATTTCTTCTACCTGATAAATAGCTGTAAATAACTGGTTTCTTTGAGCAGGCATTTGTAGGGATAAATTATGACTTTTCTGTTTATATGACCAAGCTACAGTTGCTAAAGTTGAAATTGCAAATAGTGGAATATTTAACTGTTGAGCTAAAGTTCTAGCGGTGACTACACCAATACGAGTACCTGTGAAACTTCCGGGACCTTTAGCAACAGCAATAAAGTTTAAATCTTGCCAAGTTTGAGGTGGCAGAAACTCTTGTAATTTTTGATGTAGATGAGTCGATAGATCTCGCCCTAAGTTCCAAGTTTTAAAGCGAGTATTTTCAGCAAAATTACTAATAGCTAAACCTAATTCCGGACTGGTGGTATGAATTGCTAAACCAGATTTTTTTTCTGTATTTTTCATTTGGTTGAAGGAAGAAGAAAAAAGGAAAGTAGATGAGTCTATAACTCTAGTCTGAAATTCCAAGTTTTAGAGCGAATATTTTCAGGAAAATTACTAATAGCTAAACCTAACTCCGGACTATTGCTAAATCAGATTTTTTTGGTGTATTTGTCATTTGTTTGAGGTAAGAAGGAAAAAGGAAAGTAGATGAGTCTATAACTCTGATCTGAAATTCCAACTTTGCCAGGGAATATTTTCGGGAAAATTACTCATAGCTCAATCTAACTACGGACTGGTAGTATGAATTGCTATTGGGGTTTGTTTGTCATTTGTTTAAAGTAACAAATTAAGAGGAAATAAGGAAGGAACAAGGAAAATGGGGTTTGCAGACCAAAACCCTACAGTTTTTTGCACAACAAGAAATGGCATCGAAGCTATTCCCTATGGCATAGTTTATAAGCTTTCAGAAACTGGGATTTTGGTAGTAGCAGTTATGCACCTTCAAAGAAAACCTAACTATTGGATAAATAGAAGTTTATATAGCATTTCCCAAGCTAATAAGTACAGAGAATTATTCTTCTTTAAATAGAGCAATTAAGCGTAAATATTTTACCGAAAATTTTGGCTTTAAAGCCTCCCCTTTTAAAGGGATAATAAATAAAAATTTTCCTTCGAGTCAATCCTATCCTTGAAAAGAAGAGGTAATTATTCATTATTCATTATTAATTGTTGAAATATTTTCTGGTAAATAAAGTAAGTAATTAGAGAAATATTATGATTTGGCTTTTTTTAAACGAAATTGCCATTAATCTAATATTGTTTAATTACTCTTTGCATAGCTCGTTTATCATCTCGACGCTTAATAGTTTCACGCTTATCATAAAGTTTTTTACCTTGCGCCAAAGCAATATCAACTTTTACCCAACCGCGTTTAAAATACATTCTCAAAGGTACTAAAGTTAATCCCTGTTGTTCTACTTTTCCTATTAATTTCCGAATCTCTTGTTTATGTAATAATAATCTTCTACTACGCCGAGGTTCGTGATTAAAAAAATCTCCTGCTTTTTGATATGGGGAAATATGAACGTTAAGTAACCATGCTTCATTATTACGAATTAAAGCATAACCATCCCGTAAGTTGACTTTACCTTCTCGGATTGATTTTACTTCTGTTCCTTGTAATGCTACCCCAGCTTCATAAGTCTCTATAATATGATAATTAAATCTTGCCTGGCGATTATCAGCAATTATTTTTTGTCCTTCACCGCTTTTTTTACTCATTATCTATTTTTACTCACTTTTTTATCCTAAGTTTTTTATTGTACTATAAAATTATTGAAGATGACAACAGATTAATATAAGCATTCAGCTGTCAGCTTTTGCTAATGAATTAATAACTCATAGCTAATAGCTGACAGCTAATATCTAAATGCTTAAAATCTCCAAATAAATCAGGTCTCAAACCTCCTGCTTTTTAAGGGGATAAAAAAATAAAATTCCACATTTTAAACCTCTTGTTTAAGCAAGAGATACTGATAACTGATAACTGATAACTGATAACTGAAATTACCCTGGTAATTTGAAGAGCGATCGCTCTAAAACAACCATCTTAAAATCAGTCACTGAAGTCCGAGCTACTATTTTGCTTTGAGAGTTGATTAATGTCAATTTCTTAAAGTCTAAATCTTGGATTTCCCCAAACATTTTATCTACTAATTCGTCTTGTTCTTCTTGAGTCAAATCATACCAATCATTACTCAGTTCAGCAATTAATAAATTACTGGGAAAATCAAATTTTAAAGACTCAACAATTCCACCACCATATTGATTAGCTAAATCATCAATCTGATTTTGAATTGACACTAGAAAAATTTGCTCTGGTGTTAACTTTGGAGGTGGAGGTGTAACGGGTTCTATAGATTCAGGAGCTTCGGGTAATGCTGAATCAGAAATTTCTATATTTTCTGAATCTATTGTAGAAGCTAGAGACTCTTCCGGAGCGATCGCCTCTGTTAATTCAGACTCTTCCACCACAGAAATATCTGCCACTTCAGTAGTAGGTTGACTAGAAGGAAAAGAAACAAAAATAATTACCAAAATTAAGGCAAAAATACCAGCGATCGCCCCAGTCAACAACTCATCAGAAAGGTTCTGACTTAGGGACTCTGGTAGTAAAGAACGAACCAACCGCAAAACTTGCTGCTTAAGTCCAGGTTTGGCCATAACTGATTCATTCTCAGTCATGGGTTCTTCTTGAGGTTGGGTTGCGGATGCCACATCAGGAGTTTCTGTTGTTTCCTGGGAAAGTGCTGTTGTTTCAGGTTGTTCTGAATTTGGTTGTTGTAATTGGTCTTCTGACATTTTTTCTATACCTTTTGGACTCAACAAATCGACTAATAAAGCGATCAAATAAAAGACAAATTTGTACTATGGACTATAGTCTTTTTTCTACTTAATTAAGACTGACACAGAAACCGGGTTTATCAACGGAATTTCCTGAGAAATAATAATCAGGGCAATACACCCGGTTTCTTATTTGGGTGCGTAAGTCCTGTTAATTTATTTTCTCATTAATTATGAGTATAAAACGCCGTCAATTTTTATTTTTAACTGGTCTAATTAGCGTCACTCTTGCTGGTATTTTAACAAAAATGTTTAACAGTCATGCTAATGCTCTAGAATTAAGTAATACCAATTTAAAAAGAGAATGTTATAAATAGTTTCAAACTTTAGATGTGAAATAATTTCCATAAATTACTGTAACGTCAAAATTTTGATCCTATTTCAAGGGGAGGTTTAAAACCTTATTTTATGGTCAATTATCCTAATGCTGCTATATAGAAATCCTAAATAGGATGTAATATTTTATAGTAGGGGTTTGGTTTCCAAACCCCTAAGAAAATGGGATTTGGAGACCAAACCCCTACAGTTTTTTTCACCAATCATTTAGGATTGCTATAATTTCACTATTCAACCTTCATTCGGAGGCATTTCTTTCTTGTTAAATCCCTGAATTATAGTTTGTATAGCTAAGGCAATTAAACCGATAGTAACCATGGCACACATACAGGCAGCAAAAGCAATAACTCCCACTACTAAAGTCCGAACAGCAGTAGACATATTCACCACAAAAACATTATCTGAAATAATAGGTTTACGAGCAAATGTCTCAGCAATTGATTTCATCAATAAATAGGCAAGTGTTGCTAATCCACCAGAAATTACAGAACTCGCTAAACATTGTAAAGGGTTCACTTTAGGAGTAGATGTTTTGTTAGATTTGGAAGTAGAATTTGTCATTTCAGTTATCAGTTATCATTTATTAGTACCTCCTGTAATAGGGAGGCTTTAAATACGGAATTTTCTTGTTTATTCGCTGAAAATGGGAGATTTGATTCAAATATTGATAATTAATTATTGTAGTTCATTGTGACTGGAACGGAGTGGAAGGAAGCAATCTCGCGCCATATTTGAGATTGCTTCCTATCCTCGCTGCAGACGACTTTTCTAGCAAATGCAAATTATTATATATAATACCTGTTTTTTTCTCATGATTTCTGAATAGTTTAATTAGACATCTAAAGTCGATAAAATTAATTATGAATCAGATTTTGTTGTCAATTTTTTGACAAAATTTTTATGTTCTGAAGAATTTAATCCCTCCTGTAAAATAGCTGATACTTGAGCTAAATCTCCTGTAAGTAAAGCTGCTATATCTAACCATAATC
The DNA here is from genome assembly GCF_010672085.1 of Okeania sp. SIO3I5. GTDB lineage: Bacteria > Cyanobacteriota > Cyanobacteriia > Cyanobacteriales > Microcoleaceae > Trichodesmium. The sequence goes on along the minus strand of NZ_JAAHHT010000033.1, from coordinate 51,038 downwards.
CAGGAAAAGACTCACTACAAATAATACCTTTTTCATTTGGTTGAAGTTGAATATATTTGCCTTCTCTTAACCGAAACCAATCAAATTCTCCATCATAAATTCGCCAAACTAAATATTCTTGAACTTGATTACGTCGATAAACTTTTAATTTATCATGTAAATCAATAGAAGCGGTACTAGCTGATATTTCTACTATTAATTCTGGCGCACCTTCTACATAGTCATCTTTACTAATTATAGATTTTCCATTGTCAGTAATTCTGAGTAAAGCATCGGGTTGAGGTTCATTGTCAGCATCAAGACGTACTGTGCAATTATCTCCTACTGTTACCCCTGGTGTAGCTGACCAATATATTCCTAACCAAGTCATAATCAGAGCATGGGGTTTTCCATGTTGGTTAAATCTTACGGGTGATCCTATATAAACAATTCCTTCAATTAATTCTGCTTTTTTAATATGAGGCATTTGTTCATAACGCTCTTCAAATTCAAAGCGCGTTAGTCGGTCTCCATTTTCTAAGATTGGAATTGTTTTTTGAGGTTTTAATATTGTTTGAGACATAGTAATTTCAGTTAAGGGAAGGTAATAGGAAATAGGGAATGGTTGCAAGTGTTAATTATTTAAAACATGATATTTGATATTACTTCTAAATTCGGTTTTGCATAAATGCGGGATGATTTTAATAGTTTTGTGGAATAGGCATCTTGCCTGTTCCTGAATATTTGTGGAATAGGCATCTTGCCTGTTCCGACTTAATATTCATTCCCAAATTTCAGCAACGCCCTGAATTCTGATTTTTGTTGGGTTTCCTAACGTCAACCCAATCTACAATCTTAATTATTTAAAACATGATATTTGATATTAATTCTGACTCCTGACTCCTGACTCCTTTTGATAATTTTTGCTGGGTTTCCTAACGTCAACCCAACCTACAATATTAATTATTTAAAACATGATATTTGATATTAATTCTGACTCCTGATTTTTGTTGGGTTTCCTAACGTCAACCCAACCTACAATGTTAATTATTTAAAACATGATATTTGATATTAATTCTGACTCCTGACTCCTGACTCCTTTTGATAATTTTTGCTGGGTTTCCTAACGTCAACCCAACCTAAAATGTTAATTATTTAAAACATGATATTTGATATTAATTCTGACTCCTGACTCCTGACTCCTTTTGATAATTTTTGCTGGGTTTCCTAACGTCAACCCAACCTACAATGTTAATTATTTAAAACATGATATTTGATATTAATTCTGATTCCTGACTCCTGACTCCTGACTCCTAATATCAATGTGCAACACTAATACCATTAGAATTAAACTGTGCTATCCAGAATTCTATATCGGGGTCTGCCATTTTCGCTTTTACTGCTGCCTCAACTTCCTCTGCTTGAGATTGAGATTCTGTTAAAGCAAACATAGTCGGTCCTGACCCTGACATCATAGCACCTAATACATTCTCGGAGGCAAAAGCTTCTCTTAATTTTAATAATTGGGGATATTCTGGTAAAGCAACCTTTTCTAGATCGTTATGTAATAGCTTGCCAATTTCTGTGTGGTTGTGGTGAGCGATCGCTGATACCATTGGTCCAGAATGTACTTTTTGCCTACTATTTTCCTGACTTTCTGTATCGGTAATATAAGTATCACCGAATTCTTGACGGTAAGTTTTGTACGCCCAAGGTGTAGAAATAGAGAGATTTTTGTATTTAGCTAAAACCACATAAAGGCGGTCTAAATTTGGCAGTGGGGAAAGCACTTCACCTCGCCCAGTTGCTAATGCAGTTGCTCCACTGATACAAAAAGGAACGTCTGAACCTAACTGCGCTCCCAACTCTTGTAACTCGCTGTGAGTTAAACCAAGTTCCCACATTAAATCTAAACCAACTAATACTGCTGCTGCATTTGTGGAACCTCCTGCTAACCCTGCTGCCACAGGAATATGTTTATGGATAGTAATGTCAATGCCACCGTATCGAGCAAATACATCTGGAAATTGTTTGCTCATCAAAGAAGCGGCGCGGTAAGCAATATTACCTGCATCTGGAGGAACTAAAGGATGGTCGCATCGTACCACAATAGTCTCAATTCCGATGGAGCGAATATCTATTTTGTCTGCCAGACTAATGCTTTGCAAGACCATTGCTAATTCGTGATAACCATCTGGGCGATCGCCGATAATTTCCAGATAGAGATTGATTTTGGCAGGAGCAGTTAATGAGTAAGAGCGCATTTTAGGTAGTATTAGATAGTTTGATTATTTTAGTTTATCTCAGTATGGTCTAAAAATGTGGGTAAAACCTAACCCCCCAACCCCCTTCCCTGGGAGGGAAGGGGGAGAAATACTCCCCTCTCCTTGCAGGAGAGGGGTTGGGGGAGAGGTCTTAATTTATGAAACTTATCGACAAAATCAATCTAGACACGCTAGTAGGTTGGGTTGAGCGGTAGTGAAACCCAACAAAACCTTTCTGGTGTTATATCATGTCTAGATAATTAGTGATAAAAAAGTTTTTGTTTGTAGTTGGACTAGAGCAAAACTACAAGCTTTAATTATAACTATTCAACCGAACATGATATTACAGCAAATTCCAAGTATATGAAATACAAACCTTAACAATTAAATCTTTGCAGTGCGGGCATCTTGCCCGCGATGGGTGTATCTCAGAAAGATGGAATCTGCTGTATATATTATCTGAGTTTTTGTTGTCGCAACCAAGTATCTACCCAACTTGCATCATTTTCTGATAATTTCGGTACTGGTTGTTGCTCGTAATCTATTTTTAAATCGTAACCACCAACATCATAAATAGTAGTTAATAACGTTTGTAAATCTATCATTATTTCTGTATCTTCTGGACGTAATGGTAAAGGAAATTCAGGAATTTTATCTGGGATATTGAAGGTATATAAATCTGCTTTTGGTCGTTGCTTTTTCCGACTAACTAAAATTCGATAATGACTTTTAACTTTTTTATTTAAAATAGGCATTCGTTTACCATTACGGAGTAAATCTATTTCGATAAAATTAGTCGAACTGGCTAAAACTGTTTCTCGTTTTTTCAGATAAATTTCCCTACCTTTTCGAGTTTTTTTATTGCTAGGAGATAATATTTCTATGGCAGTTACAATTTCCTTGGTTGCTACTTCTTGAATTTCCAAATATCCTTCACGAATCGTTATAGGTATTGGCAGAGTTACTGTTTTTGGTTGTGTGGAAGGTGCTGCGACTGCAACTTGAGATTCTGTAGAATTTGAGTTGTTGATTTGGCTTTTTTTTGACAGCACTGAAACATCAGGAAGACCTACAAGTAGAGATTTTGGATGGTTAATTTCATACATTCTGACTTCTACAGAAACAAAATATTTAGGGCGCAGTTGGGGAGATAAGAATTGGGCAATATTGCTGATTAAAAATAAATGTACTCCCGGCCATAAATCGGGATGTTCTAAATATGGGTCCATACCAGGAAATGCAGATGGCATTAATTTTACTCCTTTTTTATTGTTAGTTTTGACGGCTCAAGCACTATGGAAAGTATAGTTCATTTTTAGTCGATGTCGTCACAAATATCACGGTCTTCTTCTGTTACGTTGGGGTTATTTTTCAAATAGTCACGCACCCAGTCACAACTATGCTGGAGTAAGTCATCAATGTTAAAATTCCAGAGTTTGACTGTGCCATCATCACTTAATGTTACCATCAAGTTGCTGCGAGGACTAAAAGCCACATATTCTACCTGATGATTATGTTCTCGGAGGATATGTAGTGGAGTGCCATCGGGTTTCCAGAGTCTAACTGTTTTGTCTTGACTAGCAGTTGCAATTAAGCTCCCATTATAGTTGAAGGCAACACCAAGGACTGTGCCACTATGACCAAAAAGAGTATTTAATGGAAAACCATCACTGCCCCAGAGTTGAACTTTCTTGTCAATACTTCCTGAAGCAATTAAATTTCCGTTGGGACTAACAGCAAGGTCATAAACCCATTTTCCATGCTTCTCATTATTATTGATAAGTGTGCCATCAGTTTTCCAAATTTTAAGTTTTCTGTCTGCACCTGTAGTAGCAATGAAGTCTCTATCTTCTCTAGGGATAAAAGCGATTGCAAGAACTTGAAGCCCATGTCCGGGTAAAATCTGTACCAGTTCACCATTAGGTCTCCAAAGATCAACTTTATTGTTATGACTTGCTGCAATTAAGTCGCTATTCGCATTAAAGGCAACACTATAGACTGGATGTTGATAATTTGCCAATACGCGAATTAGATTGCCGTTTGGTTCCCAGAGTTTTACTTTACCATCATTACTTCCAGTAACAATCATGTCTCCATTAATACTAAAAGCAATACTCAGGATATTATCATCCTGCTTGATCGTAGTTCTAGAAAAGTCTTCAGTTGTCAGAATTTTAAATGTTTGGTCATAACATCCTAAAGCAATTAATTTCTCATTAGGACTGAATGCAGCACGTCTACAATTTCCAGGAATAGTATCTCGGAGAGTATTGCGTTTCCAGAATTTGACAGTCCCGTCATCGCTAGCTGAGGCAATTAACTCTCCCTTCGGACTAAAGGTAAAGCTATTTATTGGAGAAGTATGTCCTTCTAATGTATCTACAAAAGTACCATCTAGTTTCGACAGTCTAATTGTGTTATCACGACTAGCAGTAGCGATCATTTCTCCATCGGGACTAAAGATTATACTGCTAATCTCGTCACTATGTCCTCTGAAAGTCGTCACCAAAGTACCATCTAATTTCCAAATTTGAACAGTGTTATTATCCGTTACTGTGGCCATTAAGGGTTGTTTGTGATTAAAAGTAACATGATCAACTTTTTTTAGCACCTGTGATATTGTTTGTGCAGGACTACCATTTATATCCCAGAGTTTGGCTATTTTGTTATCACCAATAGTAGCAATTAAGTCTCCTTTGGGACTAAATATGACTGTATTAACTCTGTCATTATGCTCGGATAAAGTATTGAGTAACTTGCCCTCAGTTGTCCAGAGTTTCACTGTATTATCATCACTAGCAGTAGCAATCATCTCTCCCTTTGGATTAAATACAATTGTATTAACTTTGTCACTATGCTCGAATAAAGTATTGAGCAGCTTGCCCTCAGTTGTCCAGAGTTTCACTGTGTTGTCATCACTAGCAGTAGCGATCATATCTCCCTTCGGACTAAATACAACTGTATTAACTTTGTCACTATCCCCAGATAAAGCATTGAGAAACTTACCCTTAGTTGTCCAGAGTTTTGCTGTTTTGTTATCACTAATAGTAGCAATCACATTTCCCGTGGGACTGAATGAGAAATCATTAATCGGAATCCGATTATCAGAGATGATGGTTACTAACTGACCATCGCGTCCCCAAAGCTTAACAACTTTCTCTTCACTTATTGTAGCAATTAAGTCTTCTTTAGGACTAAACGCTACATTTTTAACTGCACCCAAATGTTCTAAGGTATTGTGTTCTTTGAACCCTTGCCAATACACCATCTGTCGCAGCATATCTATACCTTGAATTCGAGTATCAAGTTTTAGTAATTTTACCCGGTCACTTTTTAATTCTTTTACTATTTGTATTCCCTCAAGCATTATATCCAGACTTTGAGTTGAAGCAAACCTAGCTCTCAAATTAGCAATCTCAACTCTCATCTCTGCATTTTTCTCACCTATCTCTGCTCGTCGCCACTGCCATCCAGCTACTCCAACGGCTATCACAGCCATTGTCAAACCACCAGAAAGCCATTGAATAGCACGTCGCTGGAGCTTAACTTTCTCTTTTTGTTGTCTTTCCTTTTCTTCCTCTTCCCGATCGCGCAACTCCAAACTCAACCGAATAAAAACCCGCTCCTCCCGACTCAACTCCGACAACCGCTCCTGCTGCCATTTCTCCGCCTCCGCCAAAACCAACCCCCGCAACAACGCCCCATTATCCTTATCCTTATCCTCCCATTCTGCCAACCTACCCTTCAACTTTTCCTGCCAAACCCGAAACTCCCGACTCACCGCCATCCATCCCCGCAACATTCCCCATTCTCTTATCAACGCCTCATGGATAACCTCCACCGTTTCCTCACCAGTTTCATCCCTACCTGTCACCACCAACCGAGCATCAGCTAACCGCCTCACCAGATCCCAATTATCTGCCCCCACATCAGCACGAGTCGCCACCTTGCGAGTATCTTCAGTTCCCATCCCTGGTTGCACCAACTGAATAAACACCCGTTCCGCCATTTCCCTATCTGCCTCACTCAACTTTTCATAAATATCATCCGCATAACTCGCCAACGCCTTCTCAACCCCTCCCACTTCCTCATAACCTTCGTGAGTAAGCTGACTATTACTTTGCTTACCCCACAAACGCTCTAGAGCAAACTCCAACAAAGGCAAATTACCAGGCGATCGCTCCACATCCTTTAATATCCGTTCAGTCAACCCCGCCTCCAACCGCACCCCCAACTTTTGCGCAGGCATTTCAATAACCGATCGCAACTCCTGACTATTCATCGGTCCCAAAAAATAAGTCACATTCCTATTACTCTTACTCCCTCCTTCCCTCTTACCCACCCCTTTCAAAGGGGGGTTGGGGGGGATCGTTTTCTTGCTCCCCCCTTTCAAAGGGGGGTTGGGGGGGATCGTTTTCTTACTCCCCCCCTCCCAAGTCACACTCTTCTTACCCCCCCCTTTCAAAGGGGGGTTGGGGGGGATTCCCTGCAAAGCATCCGCCAACGAACGATCGGACAAAGCAGACCCCAAAAAATCAGCCCGCAGAGTAATAACCAAAGTCAAGTCTGGAATATTTGCCACTGCATTAAGCAACCTTTCCAAAAATAATACACGCTTTTCCTTGTCAGTACAAAGAGTGTAAATTTCTTCAAATTGATCCGCCACCAACAACAAACGACTACCTGGATGTTTCTCCAAAATAGAAGATAACCAAGTTGATAGGGTTGACTCTTTTGACTCCAAAATGCTAGAAAGTTGCAACGCTTCAATATCTTGTCCGGTTTCCTGCTTTCCTGGTTGTTTTAAACGAATCAAAACACGAGCCAATTCATCAAAAGGATGAGCTTTTGGGCGAAACTGTTCAATTTGCCAATTCCCCTGAGAGCGCAACTTAGGAACCAACCCCGCAAACACCACTGAAGACTTACCACTACCAGAAGGCCCAATAACCGCCACAAATTGTTGTCGTGCCACTGCTGCCACAAGCTGCTCGGCGATCGCTTCCCGTCCAAAAAAGTATTCTGCATCACCTTCCCCGAAAGCAAACAAACCTTTGTAGGGACAACCAGCAATTAACCGCTCCTCCAACTGAGGCCATGCTTTCATCAATATATTAGTCGGAATAATAAACGCCGCCTTAGCATCAGGTCGTTGTTTGTCCGCAGCAACGGCCATTCCTACGACACCCTCCAAAGATTCGTCCCAAACCGGAGTACCACTAAAACCTTCCTGCAAGGCATAACCAGTGTTGTCAATATCCTCTAATTGGACCCAACCATTAGCAGTACCACTCCTTAACACGCCATTGGCCCAGACACCATATTCTTTGTCCATAGGAAACCCAAAAGCACGAAAATTATGACCCCAATATTCCTCAGAAGTCATCAACCGCACTGGGGAAATATTATTAGGAATAGTCGTTAATTCCAAAACAGCAATATCTTCTAAAGCTACCTGTGGGTTAACAGGCAACCAGAAAATTATTTTAGCTGTCAGAAATTTCCCTGGTGCAACTTGGGGAAAATCTAATTTAACCTCTGTTGTTGGCATTTCAGCAGTATTACCATTGATTCCTAATGCCAAAGCTACCACATGAGCGCAAGTCATAACTTGATTTTCAGATACTAAAAAACCCGCTCCTTTGACTTGGTTTGACTGAAAATAAATTCTGACAATAGAGCGCTCAAAATCAAGTATTTTAGTCATTATTTATTATGCCATTTTAGAGTAATTTCATAGTTAACTTCTGCCTCTCCAGAAGCAATAATTGCACCCATTTCAGCACTTAATTTAATCCCAAATTTTACCTCTACTTCATCAGCAGGTTCATTCATACTTCTGACTTTTTTAATAATAGAATTAGCCACAGGTTTAATTTTTTCCATAGCCGAATCCAAGCTTTTATTAGCCTTGTGAATGACATTATCTGTTACGCCAATACGCTCATTAACTGGTTTAGGAGGTGCATCTACTTCTATAAGAATAGAGTCACCATCTTCTAGGGGAAATTCTACAATTTGCTTCATAATAATTGGTTGAAATTTTTTATTTACAGCAATGCATGAGGATGGTGAGGTATAATTTAAGATTAATCTCTATCTTTGTAACACAGGCTTCTAGCCTGTAACAACCTGGAAGGTTGTGTTACCAAAATTACTAAATGAAACTTTGTACCTCACGCGCCTCCGAAATTGCTGTAATTTTATCGTAACTTAAGGTAACATTGATACAGCGTATCCCAAATTAACGTAGTATTGTAAAGTTTTATTAATTTTATAGAAAAACATAGGAAAACAACTAAAAATATCTTAGACTGAGAAAGGATTGCAGAACAGCTCGTTAAATGTTTACAGGAGGGATAATACAGTTAGTAGAACGTACTATTATTAAAAAAAATCATCTGGTGTCAAATACAATCAGTCATGTCAATGTACGTTTAAATACCGATAAGAAAAGTAGTCCCAAACGCTTTTAGCAATGGGATAGAGGGTGTTGTAGTTCACCCCGTTAAGGTAACACTTAATTAAACTAAGTCAAGGAATATTTTTCTATAGATTTAGTAACTATAATTAGTAGTAATCAGGACTTACGCAGAACCACTATACATAGTAAGGGCGAATGCCATTCGCCCCTACAGGTGGTCTATAATTTCGTATTTTGCGTAAGTCCTAGTAATATAATCATCCGTATATCCGTGGCAAAATCCTTGTAGTGCTATCCGTGGCAAAAATCTTTGTCGTGCCATCCCTGCCAAAAATCCTGGTCATACTTTTACTGAATTAATTATGTTACTAGAACTTGCGATTGGTGATGCTTACGGCGCCGGTTTTGAATATGCAGATATTGAGTTAATTAAACAACACAATAATCTATTTAATTATGTGAAGCACCCCCGCCATAAACTTATTCCAGGTTCCTATACAGACGACACTCAAATGAGTATTGCTATTGCCGAAATGATAATTTCTAAGGAACCTTGGACGCGAGAAAATTTAGCCGATAAATTTGTCGAAGCTTTTAAAAGAGACGAACGAGAAGGATATTCTCGTAGATTTTATGACTTTTTAAAACAAGTGAAAAGTGGGAAACAATTTTTAGCAGAAATAACCTGGACAAGTGACAAAAGTGGTGCTGCAATGCGAGCTGCTCCCATTGGTATTTTTCCTACTATTAAAGAAGTCAAAGAAAAAGCAACTATTCAAGCAGCTATTACTCATAATACTTCCGACGGAATTGATGCAGCGATCGCCTCAGCATTAATGAGTCATTATTGTATTTACAACTTAGGAAAAAAAAGCCAATTAGGAAAATTTATTGAAACTCATGTACCAGGAAAATCTTGGTCAGAACCCTGGGAGCAAAAAGTAGGTTCTAAAGGTTGGATGAGCGTTAGAGCTGCTATTACTGCGGTGCAAAGAAATGACAAAATGAGCAGCTTATTGATAGATTGTATTAATTTTACAGGAGACGTAGATACAGTGGCAACTATAGCTTTAGCTGCCGGTTCCTGTAGTCAAGAAATAGTTCAAGATTTACCAGAAAATCTCGAACTATTATTAGAAAATGGTAAGTATGGGCGAGATTATTTAATAGTTCTAGATCGACAACTTATGGCTATGAAAACTTGAAGGAAAGGTAAATTTTATTGTTCACATCCTGCTGATGTTTCACTTGAGCGACAACGTAGTATTCGCTATCACAACTTTTTTTAATCTAAAGAATAACTACAGTTAATACTAATTACCAGAAGTAATGCTATACATCAGCTATACTTCAACAGTCAAATAGACATTGGCGTGAAAATCAAAAATCAAATCAATTCCGATCCAGAAATTATCAATAATTCCCCTCCTGGGAGGGGTTAGGGGTGGGTTCCCTGTTCCCTGTTCCTTGTTCCCTCTTCCCTCTTTCAAGACAATTATTTAGTTGCTTAGTAATTATTATTCCTACTTTTAACCTCTCCCCCCACCTCCCACACTCCCTGGAGGGGAGAGGTTAGAGGTGGGTACGAACCCAATCAAATGTAGCAAGATTTCTGAGATTTTGTATGAGGGGAGTGTTGCCACTCCTTACCTCAACTTCAAAAATCCCTAAGAATTAGTTCTTTTTATGATTTAGTAGCGACCACCACCACCGCCTCTGCGGTTGTAACCTCCACCAGCGGGCTTTCTATCTTCACGAGGCTTTGCCTTGTTAACTTTTATATCACGACCCATCCATTCTGCACCATCAAGTGCTTCAATAGCAGCAGTTTCTTCGTCCTCTGTACTCATTTCTACAAAGCCAAAGCCACGGGGACGCCCAGTTTCACGGTCAGTTGGTAACTGAACCCGCTTGACAGTACCATAGTCCTTAAAAACTTCCGTAAGGTCTTCTTCTGTAACTTGGTAGGATAAGTTACCTACATATATCGACATAGATTTTCTCCCAAATTTAGAGATGTGTAGAGATTCAGACTTCGGAGAAAAGCTTGCCAATAACGACAGGCAAAGTAACCATCTATATGAACAAACATTACAACCGAACTTATTCTCATTGTCAGGTTATATGATAGCACAATACATACCAAATATTCAGAGACTTTTTGAAAAAAATCAAATATAAATTTCAAATATAATAATAATGGCACTATGGCAATAATTTAGGATATTTTATAGATGCTTAAACTTAGCTAGGGATTATATCATATCGGGTTGAATAATTATACTTTGGAGGAAGTAAAGTAGAAGGCAGAAGGAAAGAAAAGGTACTTACTGGAGAAAGTTTTTTTTATCACTGATTATCCAAACACGATCTGGACTTACGCAGAAACCAGGTTTATGAACTAAATTTTGTAATTTAAACAACAAATATCGGGGTAATAAACCCGGTTTTTTGGTTTGTTTGTGTAAGTCCTGACAATATTATTTGTGACTTCTAACTTCTAATAGTTACTAAATCTATAGAAAAATATTCCTTGACTTAGTTTTAATTAAGTGTTACCTTAACGGGGTGAACTACAACACCCTCTATCCCATTGCTAAAAGCGTTTGGGACTACTTTTCTTATCGGTATTTAAACGAACATTGACATGACTCTTTGTATTTGACACCAGATTATTTTTTTTAATGATAGTACGTTCTACTAACTGTATTATCCCTCCTGTAAACATTTAACGAGCTGTTCTGCAATCCTTTCTCAGTCTAAGATATTTTTAGTTGTTTTCCTATGTTTTTCTATAAAATTAATAAAACTTTACAATACCAATTCACTTTAAAAATGTCACAAATAGTTTCAAAATTTAGATGTGAAATAATTTCCTGAAACTACTGTAGCGTAAAAGTTATGAGTCTATAAAATCATAATGCATGACTTTTGAATTTTGAATTCCGTGAAACGGTATAATTTCCTGCCTTCTGACTTTTGACTTCATAAAAATTCCCGAACAATGAACAATGGTTAAATCTATAAAACTTATAGAAGCATTAACCATTGAACATTGATCGGGATTAACCACCTAGAGATAAGCTCCTCAAAAAACTGAGACTAAGCTTACCTAAGCTAGGTCTAAATCTTAAAGTTGCTTGACCTCAGAAACCAATTTAGCAACCATATCTTTAGCACTGCCAAACAGCATCATAGTTTTGTCCTTGTAAAACAAATCATTGTCCACACCAGCAAAACCAGTGCTGAGACCGCGCTTAATCACAATAGTATGCTTTGCTTTATCTACATCTAGAATGGGCATCCCATAAATTGGACTATTTTGGTCCGCACGAGCTGCCGGATTCACCACATCATTAGCCCCAATTACCAAGGCCACATCTGCTTGGTCAAATTGAGGATTAATGTCATCCATATCATATAACTGAGGATAAGGGACATTTGCTTCTGCTAATAATACGTTCATGTGTCCAGGCATCCGGCCAGCAACTGGGTGAATAGCATACTTAACTTCAACACCCAATCCTTCCAACTGATCTGTCAACTCCCGGACAGAATGTTGAGCTTGAGCAACGGCCATACCATAACCAGGCACAATTACCACAGAGCGGGCATAACCTAACATCATTGCACCCTCTTCAGGGTCAATACTACGAACGGCCTTATCAGTTTTGCCACCAGCAGCAGCACCAGCTCCGCCACCTTCACCAGTACCAAATGCAGCAAATAGTACATTAGTTAAGGAACGGTTCATACCCTTACACATGATAACTGTGAGGATAATACCAGAAGCACCAACCAATGCACCAGCGATGATTAACATATTGTTCATCACCACAAAACCAGCAGCACTAGCAGCTAATCCAGAGAATGAGTTCAATAAAGAAATCACCACTGGCATATCACCGCCACCAATGGGGATGACAAACATTACACCTAATACGAGAGACACACCTACCAATGCTAAAAACACTGGTAAGTTGAATGGTGTGACGCATAGATAAACACTGCCAACAATAAACCCACCAAATAAGAGAGCATTAACAGGTTGCTGTAATGGGAAAGTGATGGGGGAACCAGTCATAACTCCTTGCAATTTAGCAAAAGCAATTAAGGAACCTGTAAAAGTTATGCCACCAATTAATACGCCCAATAATGCTGTGATAGTAGTAGGTAATGGGGGAGACTGAGCAACAGCCAAAAAGCGCCAAAACTCACCTACTGCAACCATTGCGGAAGCAGCACCACCTAAACCGTTGAATAAACCAACCATTTGAGGCATGGCAGTCATTTCTACTTTGTAGGCACCGATCGCTCCAATAATTGAACCGATAACAATTCCGATGAGAATCATCTCATAGTTCAAAACTTCTTTCTCGAATAGGGTTGCCACAATAGCAATTAACATCCCTACTGATGCTAACAAATTACCATTCCGAGCTGTAGCTGGAGAACCCAACTTTTTCAGCCCCACGAAAAATAGAGATACTGCTACTAGGTAGCTTAACTGGATTCCGGTTGGTATAAAGTCAGTCATTTCATTTATCAGTTATCAGTTATCAGTTATCAGTACCTCATGGAATAGAGAGGCTTGAAATACTGAAGTTTATTTTCTCTTGTCAATTGAATATGGTTAGGGAAGCCATCCATCCCTCTTTTGGAAGCTTGAGACCTTATTTTTTGGTCATTATGCAGCTTCCTTCTTCTTGAACATTTGCAACATCCGGTCTGTTACTAAAAAGCCACCCACTACGTTAATGGTGGCAAAAACGACAGCAATTAAACCTAAAATTACTGTAACATTCCAATCTTTGTCACCAGCAATAATTAGTGCGCCCAAAACTGCAATTCCTGAGATGGCATTTGCTCCAGACATCAGGGGAGTGTGCAGAGTTGGTGGCACTTTATTAATAACTTCAAATCCGGCAAATGATGCCAAGACGAATACAAATAAAGCTGCAATTAATGTTTCGCTCATAGTCTTTTTACACTGAATTGTTGACTTTTATAGCGCTACGCGCTAGGGAACAGGGAACAGGGAACAGCAGACTTTTAAAAGCTTTTCCTGCGGAATGCTGCGCAAACAGGATTGAGAAATGTCCTCACCTTAATGCGTAGTGCTATACAGGGTACTAGCAAGGCTTAAAATTGCTTTCTCAACAATCAAAAAATGTTTTTGCTGACTGCTGACTGCTGACTGCTAACTGCTAACTGCTAATTAACCACCAACAGTAACACCTAAAGCATCTTTTACTCTTTGATTGCGAATTTCACCAGCATGGGCAACACAAGCACCAGCAATGATGTCATCCTCAAAATCGAGATTTAGCTCTCCATCTTTAATCATCAACTTGAGTAAAGCAGAAATATTTTTAGCATATAATTCACTTGCGTGAACTGGCATAGTTGCTGGTAAATTTACAGGACCAATAATAGTTACGCCATTCCACTGTACATCTTTGCCAGCTTCAGTACATTCACAGTTACCACCCTGTGCTGCTGCCATATCAACTATGACTGCTCCTGGTTTCATTTGGTCTACCATTTCCTTAGTTACTAGCAATGGTGCTTTTTTACCAGGAACTTGAGCAGTAGTAATTACAATATCTGAAGCAGCAACGTGCTGTGTGAGAACTTCACGAGTATGTTGTTTAGCTTGCTCGGAAAGTTCTTTCGCGTAACCACCCTCAGCAACAGTATCTTCTTGGAGAGTTACATCTACAAATTTTGCTCCCAAACTTTGCACTTGCTCTTTAACTTCTGGACGAATATCAAATGCTTCTACTATCGCACCGAGACGACGAGCAGTAGCGATCGCCTGTAAACCAGCAACTCCTGCTCCCATAACTAAGACTTTTGCAGGTTTAATAGTACCTGCTGCTGTAGTTAACATGGGGAAAAACTTAGGTAAAGCAGCAGATGCCAGCAAAACAGCTTTATATCCACCAATATTAGCTTGGGAAGATAAAGCATCCATAACTTGCGCCCTACTGGTACGAGGGATCAGTTCCATACTGAATGCTGTTACTTTCTTGTCAGCTAAACGCTTTACAAGAGCAGGGTTTCCTAGAGGATCGAGGAAACTAATAACAACACTACCCTCTCGTAATTTATCAATTTCTGATTCTTGTAGTACCCCAATTTTTAGAAGTACCTCAGTTTCACCCCACAAGGTGTCACTATCAGAAATTATCTTGGCTCCAGCTTGTTCGTAAGCTCCATCAAAGAAGAAAGATTTTTCTCCTGCACCTGTTTCTACGTGTATTTCTAGCCCCTGTTTTACTAATCGTGCTATGACATCAGGAACTAAAGCTACACGAGATTCATTGACCAAAGTTTCCTTAGCTACTGCTATTCTCATAAATTCTCCTTCCTTGTTTACTAAAGTTTGATTTCCTTACCAGGGAACCCTACCTAAAATTAATGGGCCTGAGTTAGCTAGCTATTTTATGATTGTTCTACTACTTAGTTCTTATCTAGAATTATCAGGGTGATCTCTTGATGCGGGTTACTATCTTTAACTTGTCTTATGAATTGAATGTAGCCATTAAGAAATTATGAAGAGAATAATAACTGGAAGCACAGAATAATTATAGAATCCGGGTCAAAAACCAGTCAAAATTCAAAATTAAAAAGTCAAAACTCAAAAGCCAGAAAAATTAAGAGTATAGTGATTCAAGTCTGTTTTGATGGCAAGTAGCAAATACGATACCTATATAACCGGATTTCATAATTTAAGAAATAGGGAATCTTCAGTAAAAAACTTGAATAATACTATTTTGAAAAAAGAATTTTACGAAAAATAAGGGCGATCGTACATATTTTTGAATTTTGAATTTTGAATTCTGCTATAACCGGATTTCATAATTAAGAAATAGGGAATCTTAAGTAAAAAACTTGAATAATACTATTTTGAAAAAAGAATTTTACGAAAAATAAGGGCGATTGTACATAGCTTTTAATTTTTAATTTCTAATTTCTAATTTTGAATTCTGCAAAGCCTTACTAATAATGCATAATGCATGAATTTTGAATTCCCCGTAGCGGCACTAGCGGTATATATAAAATCTTGATAAAGTTTTAATGATGAGATTTTCAAGTTAGACCCTAGAGGAAATTTTATGAAACGTATACTTTCTGCTGTGATGGTTAGTAGTTGCTTGTTAACAGGGTTCTCAATGGCAACTTTAGCTCAGGGAATGCCAGGATTTACATTATTTGGTGGGCCAGAACAGAAAAATCAGTTAAACTTCCGTTTAGATTCTGGCAAATCAGGAAATTGGGATCGTTATCGACTGCGAATACCAGCAAACAAATTAAATTTAGCAGTTGCCCAGTTATCAATTTTTTATCCTAACTACTATAGAGGTTCATTTGATACCAACGATATAGAAATTCGTGTAGGGGGAGGAAACTCTAAAAAAGGAGAATTAATACCCATAGATGAAGTAGTATGGGACAAAGAAAATAATTTTCTAGAAATTTACCCTCTTGAACCTATTCCTGCTGGCAATAAAATTGAGGTAGTTCTCAATAATGTAAGAAACCCTCGATTTGGAGGAATGTTCCACTTTAATGCTAATATCAGGACTCCTGGTGATGTACCTTTACTTCGTTATGTTGGCACATGGCTTTTGAGCATAGAGTAGAAGATGCGGTTGAGAATATGACGATAGGTCCACCCAAACTCAATTTATTATATCTATGCTACAATAGGAGATTGTGAATTTAAATTATTATTAGATTAGTGGTTAAGGAGTAGAGAAAAATGACTCAGCGGACTTTGCACGGTACCAGTCGTAAGAGAAAAAGAGTATCTGGTTTTAGAGTAAGGATGCGTACTAGAAATGGCCGAGCAGTAATTAAAGCACGTCGGCAAAAAGGCCGTGAACGTCTGGCAGTTTATTAGATATCCAGGGAATAGGGATTAAGGAAGTTAGAAGTTAGAAGTCAGAAGTCAGAAGTTATTTTTGTAACAGGGGTTTGATCCCCGCTCCAAAAATATTTCGCCGATCTTGGCGGGGTGGCGCAACCCAATTATTTTGATAAGGGAAAATAATTGATGATTTTTGTAAGATAATTACAATTGTGATTTTCTAGATGTAGACTAACCACAAATCTAATCAAAGCACTCAAGTCGCGAACATGGTTAGTCCAGCCCACTTTTTTTAAAGTAAACGTCCTGAAAGGTCATAACACCTTGGGATGCAAGGCCAGTTCTGAGCTTCTGTTGTTCGGCATTAAACAGGTAAAGAGATTTGAAAAACCAGTGTGTCGAGCGGAAAAAGCCAAAATAACTGGGCGAGGCCAACTTTACGCATTTTGTGCCAAACGGGAGCTACCGAGGTCCAATTTTTTGCATGACCAGATTTTTTGAGGTGTATTAATATACCTCAAAAACTTATTATCTTTAATGTAAGAAATAGAGACAATTACTCGTTTTAAGCACATTTTTTCTAAGAGGACAAATATCAAAAAATCTCATCATGTTGCCTAGAGAAAGCAGGCTTTGTCGTCATCAAGACTTTACTATTGTATATCAGAAAGGAATTCGTAAGAATACTTCTCATCTGGCCTTAAGGGCTTTGCGTCATCAGCAGAGCCAAGAATTGCCTCAAGATACAGATAGCTGGGAAACTCATAAACCTACTCGCATAGGCATTTCTATTAGCAAAAAAGTGAGCAAAGGAGCAGTAGTCCGAAATAGAATTAAACGCCAAATTAGAGCAGCTTTGCGCCAAATGTTGCCATGTATATCAAGAGGATGGGATCTAGTAATCGTGGTCAAACCAACAGCCAAACAGTGCAATTATGATGAATTTCTGCAACAATTAGAGAAGTTATTGGCACAAGCGGAGGTGCTGCATGGGTATTCGAGAGGAAGCCTACTATGAGGGTGGTCCCCATATAGGAGATTTGATTTTTAATTTATTAATTGGCCTAACAATAATTGGCCTGCCTTTAACTGTTGCGGCTGTGGTTCGGGCCTTATGGTTAAGATATCGGATAACTAATCGCCGAGTTTCAGTAACAGGCGGCTGGATGGGACAAGATCGTACAGATATTGTTTATTCAGAAATTGTCAAAGTTGCCAAAGTACCCAGAGGATTAGGTGCTTGGGGGGATATAGCAATTGTCCTGAGAAATGGTACTCGCTTAGAACTTAGGGCAATACCAAGATTTAGAGAAATTGAAGCTTACATAACTGAAAAGATGACGGCAAAAACTCCAAAAGCTGTTAATAATGAATAATGAATAATTAATAATTAATAATTGATAATTAATCCCTAGAGGTTTCAAGCCTCTCCTTTTAAGGAGAAAAAAGTGCTAGGAGATTCCCGTAGTTGATTCAATCCGATGGTTTTAACCAGGGGTAATTATTCATTATTCATTATTCATTATTCATTTACCTATTCCCTGCTATATAATATTAATCTAGATAAAAAAACGGATGGATTATTAGATTTATAATATGTAGTTAAGTAGATATTGAAATTAGTAGTAATAAATAATTTCAAATAGTCAAAATTAAAAGTATCACCAGCCCCAAGGTTGACAGAAAATAATGGATTTTGGTATCGGGTTTCTTTCCAACAATATAATGCTTCCGATCCTAGATTTTTTCTACGGGATCGTACCAAGCTATGGTTTAGCGATCGTAGCTTTAACTCTTGTAATTCGCGCAAGTCTCTACCCATTAAATGCTGGGCAAATTCGGAATATGCGTAAGATGAAAGTTACGCAACCTTTGATGAAAAAGAGACAAGAAGAGATTCAAAAACGTTATAAAGACGATCCACAAAAACAGCAGGAAGAAATGGCTAAACTTATGAAGGAGTTTAATCCATTGTCAGGATGTTTACCCCTGTTGTTTCAAATGCCTATACTTTTTGCTTTATTTGCAACTTTGCGTGGGTCGCCTTTTACTAATATTAATTATACTGTAGATTTACAAATATTTCCTCAAGAACAACTAGAGCGAATTCAACCTCAAGCTTATACAACTTCACCTCAAAATATATATGTTACTGATGGTGTTCACTTTCCAATTTTGGCTTTGAGTCCTAATGGTAATAAGTTAGTTGTTGGAGATAAAACTAAGGTTGAATTTCAAACGGGAGAAGGTAAATCTTTAAACAGTTTAATGGAGGAATATAATCAATCTGAAATTCAGCCTACATGGACTGTAACAAAAGGTTCTGAAAGAGTTCAAATAGATGGAGATGGTAATTTAGTAGCTTTACAATCAGGTGAAGCTACAATTCAAGGTACAATTCCCGGAATTGCAGCAAATAAAGGATTTTTATTTATTAAAGCTCTGGGACGTGTCGGTGCCTTTGATGACAATGGGGCGATTCACTGGGATATATTAATTATGGTGATTGGTTTTGGAGTGAGCATATATGCTAGTCAGACAATATCAGGTCAAGGACCTGGTGCTAACAATGCTAATCCAAATCAAGACTCTATAAACAAAATTACTCCAATTCTATTTTCAGGAATATTTCTGTTTACTCCCTTGCCGGCTGGCGTGCTACTTTATATGTTGATAGCTAACATATTTCAAACTTTTCAGGCATTTATCTTATCCAAAGAACCATTGCCTGATGATGTTCAGAAATTAGTAGAAGAGTCACAACCAAAAACAACAAAAACAGGAAAGGGAAGACAATCATTACCCTTTGAACCAGGACGTTCTAAGAAGAAAGCTTAATGGTAGTAATGAGTGATAGTTATACAGAAGATCGAGGATTAGATGAAGGACAGCAATGGCTAGAAAAATTGCTAAACTTAGCAAAAATTCCCGCAAAAGTCATAGCTCAACAACAAGAAGATTCTTGTTGGTTGATAATAGATGAAACTAACCTGACACCAGAACAAGTTTCTGTTCTAGAGGGGGTTGATGGTAAAGTTATCGATGCTATTCAATACCTCACCAATACAATTCTGAATATAAATAATAATGATTCAGAAGAACATTTGGCCTACACTGTGGAAATAGCAGGTTATCGAGCTCGTCGCCAACAAGAATTATTATTAATGGCTGAGTATGCAGCTAAAAGAGTACGTTTGACTGGTCAGGAGTATGAGTTAACATCTCTATCTTCTACGGAACGCCGTCAAATACATACTATGCTTGAGGAATGTGAAGACCTAGAAACTTACAGTCATGGACAGGAACCAGACCGCCGTTTAGTCGTAAAAATTAGAAACTAATACCGTTTCACGGAATTCAAAATTCAAAAGTCAAAATTCAACAGTCAAGACTTTTCGTTGCGCGACATGAAAGACGACATAATAGTTTCAGAAAATTATTTCACACTTAAAATTTGAAACTATTTATGACATCTTTAATGTGAATTGGTATAGCCAAAGATAGGAAAAATAGGGAGAAAATTATGATTTGTAGAGATTAAAAATATTAATTTGAGTACAGTAAATTCAGAATTCTTAGTGCAGAATTCTGAATTTCTGGTAAGGAATAAGAGAGGTAGAGTAAGATGGAATTAATATCTATTCCTAATCTGTTGAAAAAAACGGATAGGACTGAATCTATAAAGTTTGAAGAGTTTATATCAGACTTGGAAACACTAACTCCAGTTAGGGGTTATTTACAAGTAACTCATCATGGAAATTATCTGGAAGTTAAAGGAAAATCAGAAACGATTATTACCCTCACTTGTGATAGATGTTTAAAGCAGTATAACTATAAATTGGCGATCGCTCCAAAAGAATTAATTTGGTTAAATGAAGTGACAATTGAAAAAGAGTTTTTTCAGATAGAGGCAGAAAATTCTGTGGAACATTTAGTAGAAACTTTGCCTCCAGATGGAGATTTTAATCCTCAAGAATGGGTATATGAGCAGATTTGTTTAGCAGTTCCTCCCAGAAAGTTATGCGACAAAAATTGCCAAGGTATAAAATTGTCTGGTATGAATACTTCATCATCAATTTTAGACAGTCGATGGGCAGCTTTAGAAGCGATTAAAGGCCAGCTCAATTAAGAATTGATAGTTTGATGTTAAAGTTGCTTGTTAAGTATGAAATTGAAAGGAAGGCAGAGGGGAGAAGGCAGAAGGCAGAAGGAAAAAAAGTAAGAAGGGAAAAAGTTTTTTTAAGCTAATTATCGGGAAATGATATTAGTTATTCTTGTAGAAAACAGCCGATAAAAATGTTTTCTGAACTCCCAAAAAATTAAATATTAAATACATCTAAAACCTTCTGTAACTAAAAAAAATATTATGAATTTTCAAGCAGAATTTGAACTACTATTACGTTCGCGGTACTCAATAATTTATATCCAGACTAGGGAAGAAGAACGGGTAGAAAATGCAATTACTGAATCAGCAAAAAAACAAGGTAAAGGAAGGCAGAGGGGAGAAGGTAAAAGGCAGAAGGAAAAAAAGTAAGAAGGGAAAAAGTTTTTTTAAGCTAATTATCGGGAAATTATATTAGTTAGTATTAGAGAAAACAGCCGATAAAAATGTTTTCTGAATTCCTCAAAAAACTAAATATTAAATATACATACAACCTTCTGTAACTAAAAAAAATATTATGAATTTTCAAGCAGAATTTGAACTACTATTACGTTCGCGGTACTCAATAATTTATATCCAGACTAGGGAAGAAGAACGGGTAGAAAATGCAATTACTGAATCAGCAAAAAAACAAGGTAATAGAGCAGTTTATGTATGGGATTTTGTGGAAGGATATCAAAATAATCCTAATGATATAGGTTTTGGCAAAAGAAATCCTCTTCAAGGGTTAGAACTTGTAGAAAAGTTGCCGGAATCAGCACCTGCAATTTTTATCTTGCGAGATTTTCAGAGATTTTTGGAAGATATTTCTATTTCTAGAAAGCTAAGAAATTTGGTGAAAAAGTTAAAATCTCAACCAAAAAATTTAGTTATTTTAGCACCAGAAATATCTGTTCCTGAAGATTTAACTGAGGTTATTACAATAGTAGAATTTCCACTGCCAAATAGTCAAGAAATTTCCCAAGAAGTAGAACGCCTTTTAGTGGGAATGGGTAAATCTTTAGAAAAACGTTTATTAGATGAAGTTGTTAGGGCAGCTCAAGGATTATCTATTGAAAGAATTAGAAGAGTTTTGGCTAAGGCGATCGCTACCCACGGAGAGTTACAGCTTGATGATGTTGATCTAATTTTAGAAGAAAAACGTCAAACTATTCGTCAAACTCAAATATTGGACTTCTATCCTGCTCGTGAAAATATTTCCGATATTGGGGGTTTGGACAATTTGAAAGATTGGTTGTTACGACGAGGAGGGGCATTTTCTGAACGAGCAAGACAATATGGTTTACCTCATCCGAGAGGTTTACTTTTGGTAGGAATACAGGGTACGGGTAAATCTCTTACCGCTAAGGCGATCGCTCATCATTGGCATTTACCTTTATTACGTTTGGATGTGGGCCGTTTATTTGGTGGTTTGGTGGGAGAGTCGGAGTCTCGTACCCGACAGATGATTTCTATTGCCGAAGCGTTGGCCCCTTGTGTCCTGTGGATAGATGAAATTGATAAAGGTTTTGCAGGATTTAAGAGTCAAGGAGATGCTGGTACTACGAGTCGTGTTTTTGGTACTTTTATTACTTGGTTAGCTGAAAAAATATCTCCTGTGTTTGTGGTAGCTACTGCTAATAATATTCAAGCTTTGCCACCGGAAATCTTACGAAAAGGTAGGTTTGATGAAATATTTTTTGTTGGTTTACCTAACCAGGAAGAAAGAAAAGCTATTTTTGAGGTACATTTATCTCGGTTACGACCTCATAATATTAAAAGTTATGATATAAATAGACTGGCTTATGAAACTCCTGATTTTTCTGGTGCAGAAATAGAGCAATCTTTAGTAGAAGCTATGCACATTGGGTTTAGTCAAAATCGTGAGTTTACTACTGATGATATCTTGGAGTCTGCTAGTCAAATTATTCCTTTAGCAAGAACTGCTGAAGAACAAATTAAGTTTTTACAAGATTGGGCAGCAGCAGGTAAAGCACGTCTTGCTTCTAGGTATGATGGCTTAAAAGGTAAGTTTTAAATATAACTATTATAGTTCTATATGCAATTCAAAATTCAAAATTCAAAATTCAAAAGTAATTTATGACTAATAAAGTAAAAATTTTTAGGTGGCAGTTCAATAATTAATAATTAATAATTAATAGACATCTCCAAAAATCAAAAGTAAAATCAATTCTTATCCATAAATTATAAATTATTCTTCTCTGCTCCCTCTTTCCTGTTCCCTGTTTCCTCTTTTCTGGATATGTCTAATAATTACCTCTTATTAAAAAGAAGAGGATTGGTTAAAAGGAAATTTTTTTCTTTTTTCTCATTGAAATTGAAAGGAGAGAATTTTCACCTTAATTATTCGGTAACAGGGAATTTGATATAACATCAAGTCTCGTTCATCAGCTATAATAAAAATTATTTTCTCTGTTAAATTGCTCCTTATTCCCTGTTCCCTGTTCCCTATTCCCTGTTCCCTTGAAAAAACTGAAAAATTATGAATTTGTATGGATTCTTCAAATTTTTAGTAGGGTTTATTTTAGCAATACTATTACTTGCTGGAGCTAGTGCAGCAGCAGTTCTATATTTTGCAGCTAAACTAACAAGAACGCCAGAAAAACCAATATTTAAAAATGAAAAACCTGTAGTCCAAAAAGTTAGTACGTCTCCTCAACCAACGAACACTACAAATGAATTAGCTCCTGGAACTTATAGGGCGATCGTGGTTGAACGTATTGGTTTGATTCTTCGGGATACTCCTAGCAGAAATGCTAATCGGATCGGAGGTATTTCTTATCAAGAGGAAGTTATAGTTTTGGAAGAGACTTCTGATCAGAGATGGCAAAAAGTTCGGGTAGATGATGGGAGCGATCGTATAGGTTGGGTTTCCGGTGGTAATACTGAAAAGTTGGATTAGATTGTCAACTTTTTATTGAGCAGAGGAGTAGGGTTGCAGGTAGGGGCGTTGTATGCAACGTCTGTACAGAGAATTAAACACAAGAATAATTGACATTAACAAGTTAATAATTATCGAAAATGTTATTTTTCTGTTGTTATATCATGTCGGGTTGAACAGTTATAAATAACGATACGACTGAGGAGTCAGGAGTCGTAGGGGCGAGCAAGCGAATCGCCCCTACAGGAGTCAGGAGGAAAGAAACAAGAAAGAGGAAGAAGAGGAGAAGAAGGAGAAAGTTTTTTGATAGCTAATTATCCGGACATGATCTTATATTATGCCCAATAGCATTGGTATTTTCAGCAATTAACAATTAACAATTAACAATTAATAATGATTAGTTATTCGGTAACCGCGAAAGTAAGGAAGAAGCTTTAAGAGAAGGAAAAAGAAGAATGCTTTAGTTCTCTAGGAGAGAAGTTTTAAAAGAAGGAAAAACTTGAATTTTCTGTAGATATAGCATTTCTCATAAAGATGAGGTACAGTTACGATCCCCCTAAATCCCCCTTGAAAAGGGGGACTTTGAAGACTCCCCCCTTTTTAAGCTATCCCTTATAAGGAACTCTTGAAACCCTTGTGGGAGGGTGGGGAGGAGGGGGAGGAAGAATTCTGTCTACATTCATAAAAAAGTGTGTTTTTCAATACACTTTTCTCCTGAAAAAGCCGATTCAAGACTAAAACATAACTTGTCTATGTTGTCAAGTTTTATGTTAAGAAAAATGTTTATAAAGCATAGCTTTTTAAGGGGGGCAGGGGGGATCTAAAACTGTATCTCACCAATTTGAGAAACGCTATACTCAGACTTGGGTTTACGCAAAGGATACTAGCGGACATTATATTAATTACTTGCGGGTGAATCGAGCTATGAAATAATGACGAGCGTGTTATGAGAAACCGGGTTTGTTCGAGACAAATATCATTAAGTCATCAACATCTGATACAAACCCGGTTTCTACAATGCGAGAAAAATCATAGCCATGCATTACCAATGCTTAATTATATCATGTCCGGTAGCATCGTTTGTGTATAGAGTTAAGTCACAACTGGAAGAAACCCTCCTGACTCCTGTACGGGCGTTAACGATAGTTATGCGAAGCAAACGGCCGGAAAGCCCCTACTACTCCTGACTCCTCCATTTTTATTTATAACTATTCAACCGGACATGATATTACTTAATAACTGAAGTTTTACACAAGTATAGCATTATTTTTGGGAATTAGTATCATATCAAATCCGGTAGTGTAGGTATAAATAAAGCACAGGAAGCGGGTTTATATAAAATACCCTACCCTTACTAACATTTGTCTCCCATAAACCCGGTTTTTTAATGTACGGGCGATTCGCTTTTGCTCCGCATTCCGCAGGAAATCGCCCGTACATTGCCAGAGGATTTGATTCACTTATCAAGATTTAATTGTTCAGTATTAGGAGCATCTTACTCCTCTAAATAAGGGAGATGCTTTTTCCCTAAAACCTACAAATTTATTACCTAAATCAGACTTAAGAATTGATGTATATTTCATCTTCTTGAGCATGAGAAAAACTTTTTTCTTGGTCAATAATCTTCACAATTCCATCATTTGTTAAATCCTCAATATATTCTAACAAATCATTTTTCAACAGCTCTGGATCGACTTCTTCCAATTCCAAAATATCCTCATAAGCTTCTTGGATCGACTCAGCTCCGATTAAGGCAAATAACATTTTAGCTGCTACATCATCTAAGAGAAAATCTTCACCTTCTTGTTGAGCATTAACTACAAAAATTCCTCCCTCATCTTCTGCTAAGAAAAAATCATTAGTGAATGATACTTTTTGAGTGAATGAAATGTTCACAACTTACCTCTAATACCAATAAAATTAATTCCAAAAAATACTGCTTTTAGATAGCAAGATATACTATACAATAATTAAACAATTATTTTCTATTAAGTAATAATAAAGAATATGAACCTTCGTATAGGTAATGGCTACGACATTCATAAATTAGGGCCAGAAAGACCATTGATTTTGGGAGGAATCAAAATTGACCATGAAATGGGACTTATTGGCCATAGCGATGCGGATGTTCTGACTCATGCCATTATGGATGCAATGTTAGGCGCTCTAAGTTTGGGTGATATTGGCCATCATTTTCCTCCAAGTGATGAAAAATGGGCTGGTGCTGATAGTATAGAGTTATTGAACCGTGTCAATCATTTAGTTCATGCTGCCTGCTGGAAAATTAGTAACATTGACTCCGTAGTAGTGGCAGAGCGTCCTAAACTGAAACCACATATAGAGAAAATGCGATCGCGCCTTGCTACTGCTTTAGAACTAGAAGCAAGTCAAGTTAGTATTAAAGCTACTACAAATGAAAAATTAGGTCCTGTAGGTAGAGAGGAAGGTATTGCTGCTTATGCAGTGGTTTTGCTACAGAAATATGAGGGTTTGTAACTGTTAATAGCAATCCTAAATGATTCGTGAAAAAAAAATTGTAGGGGTTTGGAAACTAAACCCCATTTTCACTTCTTATTTATAAATTAGGGTTTAAAGACTTACGCGAAAATACTATAAATGGCATTCAAAAATCATAGATATATAGTTTTTAAAACTCAATCATCGGTAAGTTATTCTTAATATTAAGATCGACAATATTTTTTTCTTTCCTCGACAAATAAGATTGGCAATCTTTCTGGCAATACTGACAGTTTTCTTCAGGACAAATTAGGAGACCACAAGAACAACTTTCGTGCATTCCTAAAATAAGGGGAGAATAGCCACATTTGCCTTTCTTTTCTATCTTTCCACCACAGTAAGCAATAATAGTTTTCCAAGAATCATGGGAAGCTTTTTTCCCTTGCAAAATACCTTCATGTCTAAACTTAAACATCTTAAATTCGCTCAATTCTGTTTTTTCTCGATTTTCCCAAAGAGTTTGTAAAGTATTGCAGAAACTGTGTATTGTCTGCAAAGGATCATAAATTTTTAGTGGATGATTTTTATGGGAATTTTCATACAAAATATCTAAATACTCTTGGGGACTATACTCTGAATTATTCTCTTCAAGCATCTGTAAAAAATGCTTGAGTAGAGAAATAAATAGATGAGATAGAGAGATTATTTTATTTTGAGGATATAGGGATATGTTTATGAGATAATTTATAAACTGAATCTTCCATTTTGGTAAATGGTTTTGCCAGTTTTGAGGCAAATTTTCCCTAGCCAAAATAAACAATGGTAAAGGATTAATTCCTACAATAGAAATATCTTCCCAAGTAGGAACTTCTCCATCTGATAGATTTGCAATTAAATTCTTAAAATCCTGAATTATTCTAATTTGTTTTTCGTAAAATTTTTCTCCATAGTCAAACAACCAATGAGGTAAATAAGAATTAGAAATTTTGCCCCTAGGCGAATAAGAATTATAATTTTCTGTTGTAGATGAATCACTGTAAAAATTTTCTAATCTAGATAAATCTATTTTTAGTCTGTCTTTGTCATTAACAATATTTTTTAACTCTTCAAGTGATTTTTTATAAAAAATACCTAAAACTTTTGGTTTTTCTACAGTAAAATTTAGTGGTTCTTCTCCATCAATAAATCGCTTTTGTAAATAAGGAGATAAAACACCAACAATATAAACCTCTTTTTTTTCCCGATCCTGATTTGTTCGTTCCTGCTTAAATTTAGGAACACAAAACTCAGAGTAAACTTTTGAGTTAACAGTAAACCGAGAATTTTTTACATCAAGTAAAATCTTTTTATTCAGTCTAATATCTGCTAGCTTCCAGTCTGAGCTTTGTTTAGTAATCTGATGAATAGAAATATCTTCTACTTCATATCCTAATGCCTGACAAAATTTAATAACTAGCCTTTCTGCTCCTCTAGCAGAAACCATTTGAGCGTATTTGAATTCATTTGAATTTATAGCAGGTTCCCACTCTTTTATTAGCTGTTTATCATCCTTATTTTCTCTAACTTTTTTATATAATTCTTTCCAATCTTCTTGTAAGTATTGAGCATAGAGATAATCAGAATTATTAAAGTTAATGACTATTTGAAAAAATTCCTTGTAGAAGTTTTGTATAGCTCGTCTTTTATGCTCTATAGGTGCAATATTCCACAGAAAGCCTTGATATTCTACTAAATCGCCAAATTTTTCCCAGTATATAGAACGTTTTTCTTCAGTATCTCTAGGAATTTTTTCCCTAACTTCATTTGATAGCTGTTGCTTCAGAGATTCATTAGTATTAGTATCTTTGAGATATTTATTAATAAAATCAGCATAGTTAGTGAACTCATTTTTACCATAAAGACATAAATTATTTCTCAGTTCAGGAGATTCCACTAAAAAGTTTTCATAATTCTGAATAATTTTATTGGTTAATATCCTTTTAGTTTCAGTGTCAAAATGACGGAGCTTTTCTATAATTTTTTCTATTGCTTCTGCTGATGGTAAAGTATTTACATATTCCAAGAACAAAGATGTAGCAATTTTGTAATCATTGTTCTTAACACATATATTAATAATTTCGTTTCTTAACTCAGAAGATTCCACTAAAAATCTTTCATATTCCCGAATAATTTTATTGGTTAATATCCTTTTAGTTTCAGTGTCAAAATGACGGAGCTTTTCTATAATTTTTTGTATTGCTTCTGCTGATGGTAAAGTATTTACATATTCCAAGAACAAAGATCTAGCAATCTTGGAATCATTGCTATTCACACATATATTAATAATTTCGTTATATTCACTATCAGGAAGTATTTTTTTCACCTTTACAGCTTTCTTTTTCTCTGACTCAGAGGTATGGCGCAAACCACAAGAAACATAGTCTCCAGATGAAAATTCTTTAAAAGATTTAAAATGGAAAAAGCCATCATATTTTGTGGCAATTTCTCCTGTTCCCCCCGAAAAACTAATGACAACTCCAGTATATTTCTTTAATTCAACATTTATTGCCTCAAACTTTTGAGAGTTTTCTTCCAAATCAAAACAAACATAGACTCCTTCTCCATTATCTCCTTCTAAAAGTATTTGTAAATCTTGTGGAATTTCACGGCGGTTAACATAAATATCTCGATCGATATCTCCTTCTGCGAGATTAATAAAACCAAAATTATTTCGGGTTTGCCGTTGATTATTAAAACCACCAAACCATTTAATTTTACCAGTTACCATTTTTTTGCTACTTCCCTGATATTTCCTAGAAATAATTAACTATTTAGAACCTCAAATTAACTCTAACTCATATTGTTACCATCTTCCTTCCTTATTTAACAGCTTTCGATTATATAGTCATAAGAAATTATTCGTGAAAAAATTGGATATGGCGTTTCGCTCCGCAAACATGTCGGCGACAGGCGTTAATGTTTGCGGAGCATTCCGTCAGGAAAGTTGTGCGCTAGCAAAAACGACCGCTTTTTCATCCCCTTTATTGGGGAGTCTTGAGACCTTATTTTTGGGTCAAAGGGGCATCTCTTGTCAAGTATGCATGATCCCCCTTATTTTTGGCAACATTCTTTTTTCACCCTTGGTATAAATCAGTATTGAATCTACTGATTTTTGCTTTGATTAATATTCTCTAAAACATAATCATAAACAGGTTCAATTTCTCGAAAATATTCAGCTTCATCAGCATTATTTGACACAAAAAATAAAGTCAAGCATTTGATAACTTTTCCTTCCAATTCTAAATTATCATTACCCATAACAACTTTGACTGGATTATTAGAAAATCTCTCGTTTGTCAATTCAGCTATTTGATTAAAAGTATTAAATAAGCATTGATATTCCTCCTCATCGCGGGGCATAACTGCTACATATCTCTGTCTCATAACTGCATCTTTTGTAGAAAAATGACCTTCACAACTAGAATAAGTTATACAATTTAATTTCAGAATTAAAGCAATAGTTAAATCTCTAACTCCTGGTTCAATTGATCGTTTAAAATAACGATGATATTTAGTAAAAATTGGCGAGTCGCAACAAGCAGCAGTTCCATCAGTATTAATATTACCATTAGGACTTTGTTTAAATATGTCAAATTCCGTTACTTCAACAAATCTATCTTCCCAGGAATCAACAAAAGATTTTAGATCGCTAAATTCAGTCATAATTTTAAATATTTTTTATAGCGCGTAGCGCTAGGGAATAGGGAACAGGGAACAGAATGACAGGACTTAGGCAAAGAAACCGGGTTTTTAGGATAAATCGTTGTTTTTAACAATTAACATTGACGAAAAAAAACCGATTTCTGGGTTCCCCTGCGTAAGTTCTGATAGAAATAAAGATAGCTGCAACTCATTAGTCTGAGAAACACTATAGTTAACCAGATAATGATAATTATATAATATCTAAATTAAAATTCATCGCCAAAATCTCTAGTTAGATATTTGTTTTTAGTAACAAACATAAATCTTAAGAAAAACAGTTTTTTTTCTATGTATTAGAACATAAGCTATATCCTCAAAACTGATTTAATACATTCCAAAATTATAGCATTTCTCAGATTAATGAGGTACACCTATCTTTATTTCTATTCTATTCCCTATTCCCTATTCGCTCAAACATAGAAAATGAAAAATATCAAACTTTTTTTCCATGCTTTCCAGAGTTTTTGGTCAATTGGTAAAATATATTGGTGGGATTCTCCACAGAAATGGCGAGCAATTGGTTTACTTATCTTGCTACTTTGTTTTCTCAGTTTAGATTCAACTATAGGAGTTAATCAACTAAAACAACAAGGAGAATTAATTTCTGCTTTAGTTAAGTTGGATGCAGAGAGATTCTGGCAATCTGCATTTTTCTATATTGGTGCTTCTATTGTGTTAGCTGTGACTGTTGCTACTTGGCAATATTTAGAAGATAAAATTCGTCTGTATTCTAGAGAGTGGTTAACTAAATTTTATTTAGATAAATATTTGCAAAATAATTGTTTTTATAAAATCAATACTTTTGAGCGAGAAATTGACAATCCCGATCAGCGAATTGCAGAAGATATTGCAGCATTTTGTCATCGTTCTGTCAGTCTATTTAGGCAGTTTACCCTAGCAATTATTAATGTGTTTGCATTTGGCATTTTACTTTGGGAAAAATCAAAATTATTGGTTCTGATTTTAGTCATATATTCTCTCGGAGGTATGTTAATTACAACTATAGGTTTTGGGAAAATTTTGATTCCAATTAAAAAAGAACAACTGAAACGAGAAGCAAATTTTAGATTTGGTTTAGTGAGAATTCGAGAGAATGCTGAATCAATTGCTTTTTATAATGGAGCTAAGAGAGAATTTACCTACATCAAGCAAATATTTGCTCCCGTTTTAAGTATTTATAATAAAGTAATTACTTGGGAGAGAAACTTAGATATTTTTCAAAACATATATGGTTATATTACTTGGATGTTACCAGCTTTAGTTATTGGTCCGAGAATTTTAGCAGGAGAACCAGGGTTGGAAGTGGGAGCAATACAAGAAGCAAATGGAGCTTTTGGAAAAGTCTTTAGATCCTTGAATATCATAGTTAGGATGTTTGAATTCCTCACCAGTTTTATAGCAGGTATTGAACGTTTAGAGAGTTTTGTCAAAGTTTTACAAGAACCCAAACAATTGTCTGTAGAGGGGAGTAACATAATTGATACCGTTGAAGATTCCCGTTTAAGTTTACAGCATCTTACTTTGCAAACTCCTAATTATCAAAGAACTTTAGTTAAAGATGTATCTATACAATTACAACCTGGAGAAGGACTTTTAATTATGGGGATGAGTGGTGGCGGAAAAAGTTCTATTTTGCGAGCGATCGCTGGTTTATGGAATTCTGGAACGGGAACAATTTATCGACCGCCATTAGCAGAGATTCTTTTTTTACCACAACGTCCTTATCTGATTTTAGGTTCCCTGCGAGATCAACTGCTATATCCACGCACTGACTTAAATATTTCTGATGCAGAAATTTATCGAGTGCTAAAACAGGTTAACTTACCAGACTTAGCTGAAAGATTCGCTGGTTTAGATACCATAGAAGATTGGGATAATATGTTGTCAATGGGAGAACAACAGCGCCTAGCTTTTGCTCGTTTGTTGCTAACTAAACCGCGTTATGCAATTTTAGATGAGGCAACAAGCGCTCTGGATGTGGAAAATGAACAACGTCTTTACCAACATTTGCAAACTTTATCGACTACTTATATTAGTGTCGGACACAGACCAACTCTGTTACAATATCACCACCAAGTTTTGGAAGTCCTCGGCGATCAAACTTGGCGAGTGAGTTATCCAGAATCATTAGACATCTCCAGAAAAGAGGGAACAGGGAACAGGGAATAGGGGGAGTAATTGATAATTTACAGTGCTTTTCAGTTGAGTAGACCACAAAACTGTTGTAGGAGTAATGAGTAAGGAGTAATGAGTAAGGAGTAATGAGTAATGAGTAAGGAGTAATGAGTAAGGAGTCAGTATGATTCTGGTTTATTCATCCATTTTACCGCTGTATGGATAAGAATTAATTTAATTTTTCATTTCCAGAAAAGAGGGAACAGGGAACAGGGAACAGGGGGAGTAATTGATAATTTACAGTGCTTTTCAGTTGAGTAGACCACAAAACTGTTGTAGGAGTAATGAGTAAGGAGTAATGAGTAAGGAGTAATGAGTAATGAGTAAGGAGTAATGAGTAAGGAGTCAGTATGATTCTGGTTTATTCATCCATTTTACCGCTGTATGGATAAGAATTAATTTAATTTTTCATTTCCAGAAAAGAGGGAGCAGGGAACAGGGAATAGGGGGAGTAATTGATAATTTACAGTGCTTTTCAGTTGAGTAGACCACAAAACTGTTGTAGGAGTAATGAGTAAGGAGTAATGAATAATGAGTAAGGAGTAATGAGTAAGGAGTCAGTATGATTCTGGTTTATTCATCCATTTTACCGCTGTATGGATAAGAATTAATTTAATTTTTCATTTCCAGAAAAGAGGGAGCAGGGAACAGGGAACAGGGAACAGAGAACAGGGAATAGGGGGAGTAATTGATAATTTATGGATAAGAATTAATTTGATTTTTCATTTTTGCAGAAGTCTATTCTGATTTATGCCTAATATCAAATCCGCTTGCTTCGGAGTTACAAGAAACCGGGGAAAGTGGGAGGTCATTTCAGTTATCAGTTATCAGTTGACCCTATATCTATAGAACCCATTTGGGATCTATGATTGGGAAGTGTGGGAGGTGTGGAGAGTTTAGTCCGTACAGGACTCAAAAAATGTAGGGTTGTAAATATTCTAGCTCAGACAATGAATGAACAATGCCTACACAAGCGCTCCCCTACACAAGCGCTCCCCTACTCCCTCTTTTCTAGAGATATCAAATGGGTTCTATAATAACGCTCCTGCACATTATCTATAGCATTATAGCACTACGCATTAAGGGCGCGGACATTTCTAAATCCTGTTTGCGCAGCATGACCTAGGAAAAACCTTTTCACAATCTGCTATTCCCTCACAGGAGTGCGCGTTCCCTCACAGGAGTCAGCATTCCACAAGCGAGCTGTCGGCGACGCGGGGTCTGACCGCTTGCGCCTTGCCTCTTGCTACGGTAGCTCTCCTCTTTCTACGGTAGCTCTCGCTAACGCTAACGGCGACGCGGGGTCGCACCGCTATTCCCTATTTCCTAGCGCTATACTATTCAGTAAGAGTATTATTTCTTACTTACAACAATGTACCAACCACTTAATATACAAAATCTAAATTATTCATAATTATTCTTAATAATTTAAAAAAATATTAATTTTTTTTTCAAAAAAAAGTATTTTTCTACATAAATAAACTAAGTATTTTGTATTATTATTTCCCTATAATACTTAAAACAACTTACATTTTGACTTTAATAGTATCAAATAAATATATGTATAAATAACTTTAGACAAATTATTAAAAAAAATGTTACAATTATCATCGACCAAGTTTTATTGAAAATAAATTTTAATAATGCTGAGAAAACTTTTGTATTTATTCAAACAATACGGAGCGACAGGAGTAGTCGGATTAACGGGGATTACTCTTTCGATCATTGCTACACTCGTGGTTTATAACTGGGAACTGGCAAAAGATCGAGAGCGGTTTCAACAACAATCTACTGTCTTGGTGAATGAGCTACAAAGGCAATTGGATAGTTACACCCAACTGACTAGATCGGTAGGCACCTTCCTAAATACGTCTAAACAAGTTACTAGGCAAGAATTTCAAGAATTTACAAGTTCCCTATTACCATACTATGACGGTTTGTTAGGATTAGGTTGGAGTCCAAAAGTAGAGAATCAGGAACGTTCGCTTTATGAGCAAAAGTTACAAGCTCAAGGGGTAAGAGATTTTAAGATTCGCGAACAGAACCCGAAAGGAAATCAAGTAGTGGCAGGCGATCGCTCGGTATACTTCCCCACAACCTATATTGAACCATTAAATCAATGGCAAAACTATATTGGTTGGGATGCTGCTTCAGACATCAAACATTTACTGAGTATAGAAAAAGCAGAACGTCTAGGAGTGAGTGTGAGTACGCCTTTAGTACAGTTAAAAAATGGTAAACCAGGCTTTATGGTTTACTACCCAGTCTTTAGTTCCAATAAATTAAAGTTTCAATCCTTTTACTCCGAAAAAGTTGACGCCAATAGAAAATTTCAAGGAGTGGTATTTGGTTTTTATGAAATTCGGACTTGGGTTGAAAAAGCCATCAGGAATCTCAACCCTAAAGGATTTGATTTCTATCTCTATCGCTTACCGGAAGATCAGTTAGATTCGGCTTTAAACAAAACTGCTGTTAGTGCCACTGATCATTTCCTCATAGCATATAAAGCTGAATCCCAAACCTTAACAGAATCTCCTCAAGTTGCCAAATTAGAAATCATTGACAGCTCCACAGAGCAGTCAGAACATCTGTGTCGTTATAGCCCTGAGTGGCAATTTTGTATCCGTTCGCTTCATACAGCACAACAAGAACTTTCCTTGCTAGTCTTACCTGCTTCTCATCGTTCTACATTTAGTTGGGATTCTGGAAAAGTGTTGGCATTAGGCTTATTGATGACAGGTTCTTTAGTGATGTATTTATTAATTTCCCAGCAGGCAACTTTAAAAATTGAGAGCAAAAATAATGAGTTAGAAGAATTACTGCAAGAACTACAGCAGACTCAACTACAGTTAGTACAAACAGAAAAAATGTCAAGTTTAGGTCGGTTGGTAGCGGGTGTTGCCCATGAAATTAATAACCCGGTCAATTTTATTTCCGGAAATCTTGAATATGCGAACAATTATTTTCAAGATTTGTTGGATTTACTAGACCTCTATCAAACCGAATATCCTACTGCCACAGCAGAGATTGAAGTAGCTATTGAAGATATTGATTTAGATTATATTGTCGAAGATTTACCCAAGATATTAAAATCTATGAAAGTTGGGAGTGAACGTCTGAGGGAAATAGTTTTGTCCCTGCGTAATTTTTCCCGGTTAGATGAATCAGCAGTCAAGGAAGTCGATATTCATACAGGTATTGAAAGTACGTTAATGATTTTGGAACATCGACTCAAGACTAGGAGCGATCGCCCAGAAATTCAGGTAACTAAAGACTACGGTAATCTACCTTTGATTGAGTGTCATGCAGGTCAATTGAATCAGGTATTTATGAATATTTTGGCTAATGCCATCGATGCTTTAGAAGACGCAATTAGGGTAGGGCAGTTAAAGGAGCGATCGCCTATTATTTCAATTAAAACAGCTCAAGTCGATCCTAAATGGATTACAATCCACATTACCGATAACGGTCCTGGTATTAAGACAGATATTCAAACTCGCTTGTTTGACCCCTTTTTTACAACTAAACCAGTTGGCAAAGGAACGGGACTCGGACTTTCAATTAGTTATCAAATTATTTGTGAGAAGCATGGGGGCTATTTACTGTGTTGCTCTGAGGAAGGAAATGGTACAGAGTTTATCATTAAGTTGCCGATCGCTATCCAAGTTCAGAGGTCTTTTGAAAGGAAGAAGCAAGAAGGAAGAGAGAAGAAGGAAAAAGGTTTAAAAGATGAGGTTAAGTGCTAAACTTATCTGTTACTAAACTTTCCTCTTAATTTTACTAAATAGACGTCTCTAAAAATCAAAAATAAAATCAATTATTATCTATACTGGAGAGTACAAACTTATTCTAAAAAACGATTTATTTTCAAGGCTGAAAGTATTACTAATAAAGGATTTTATCGCCTACAGCTCCGAATAGAGAGTTTCTAACCTTGGGAACACTGAAAGCCTTGGCTAGCAATGCCTACTCCAAGAACTTTGCACTGTCTAGTATAATTAGATAATATAGATTTCGGTTATATATAGCAGGGAACAGGGAACAGTTAGAAAAAACATTTCCCAGTCTAAGGTTCATCATCAGTCCATGTCCTAAGCAACTCTTTCTCAGCTATAATATATGTTTATAATTCTATAATTACTTCCCTACTCTCTTACCGAAACAATTAAACACAGGACTTACGCACAGACGCCATATATAGTAGGGGCGAATGGTATTCGCCCTCTAGGGATAGCGTATTATCTAATAATTTGCGTAAGTCCTGAAACAATTAAATAATTAAATAGTTCAGGTTTAAAGCCTCCTCTTGGATAGGGGAAAAAATTTATTTTTTCCTTAATTAGTCAATCCTCTCCCTAAAAGGGAGAGGTAATTATCCATTATCCATTATCCATTATCCATTATTGAATCCCCTACTCCCTAACCTATGATTGATTACATCCGTAACGGCGAAGAAATTTATCGCAAATCTTTTGCGATGATTCGCTCTGAAGCAAACCTAGAGAGTTTGCCTATTGATTTAGCAAATGTGGCAGTTCGACTAATTCACGCCTGTGGAATGACAGATATCCTCGAAGACTTAGAAACTTCACCAGATGCAGTACAAATAGGTCGCGCTGCATTAATTAAAGGGGCAACTATTCTCTGTGATGCTCAAATGGTAGCGAATGGGATTATTCGTCATCGGTTGCCTGCTAATAACCAAGTTATTTGCACTCTCAATTATCCAGAAGTGCCAGAAATAGCGCAACGAATTAAGAATACTCGTTCGGCGACTGCTGTAGAATTATGGAAACCTCTGATTGATGGTTCTGTTGTAGCTATTGGCAATGCACCAACTGCACTGTTTCACTTATTAGAATTGTTAGATGAGGGGATGGCAAAACCTGCTCTGATTTTAGGCTTTCCTGTAGGGTTTGTGGGTGCAGCAGAGTCAAAAGCAGAATTGGCAACCAATAATCGGGGTGTTCCGTTTATTACACTGCATGGACGACGCGGAGGAAGTGCAATCGCTGCTGCTGCTGTTAATGCTTTGGCAAAAGAGAGTGAGGTATAGCTTATCAGTTATCAGTTATCAGTTATCAGTTATCAGCTTTCAGTTATCAGTTATCAGCTTTCAGTTCTTAGCTATCAGCTTTCAGCTCAAGTCACAACTATTAGTTGTAAAGGATTTCAATTTTATTACAGCAGTGCATGAGGATGGTGAGGTACAGTTGAAGATTAATCTCTATCTTTGCAGTTCAGGTTTCTTATCTTTAACAAGCAAGATGCTTGTGTTACCAAAATTACTAAATGAAATTTTGTACCTCACGTGCCTCCGAAATTGCTGTAACTTCCTAATATAGAATCCGGTTGCTAAACTGAACTATATCAGGACTAAAGCCATGCGAACCCAGAAACCCGGTTTCTCGTAGATGTTTATTGTCAAAAACAACAATTTATCGTAGAAACCGGGTTTCTTTGCGTAAGTCCTATATATAAAAGATGAAGGTTCGGTGTTCAAACCCCTACGGTAATGTTTTCTGATTTTTTCTATATGAGGGGTCTCACCCCAAACTGCAACGTTATAGTTTTTGAAATTTTTGGATGATAAAAATGAAGGTTTGGTCTTTAAACCCCTACGGTAATGTTTTCTAATTTTTTTCTAGATGATATAAAATCCCGTTGAACAGTCGTCCGCAGCGACGATAGGAAGCAATCTCCGTACACATAAGAGATTGCTTCCTTCCACTCGTGTAAGTCGCAATGACGCAAGCGATAGTAATTATCCGGATTCTATATGAGGGGTCTCACCCCAAACTGCAACGTTATAGTTTTTGAATGATATCGAATTCGGTATGAGGGGTCTCACCCCAAACTGCAACGTTATAGTTTTTGAATGATATCGAATTCGGTATGAGGGGTCTCACCCCAAACTGCAACGTTATAGTTTTTGAATGATATCGAATTCGGTTATAAAATTAAGTGTTCAACCTGATTTTATCGGGACTTACGCAAAAAATAGAATTGTATCTGTAGGGGATGAATGGCCATTCGCCTCCTACTAGATATGTTGGTTCTGCATAAGTCCTGTATATAAAATTTTTTGAACCTATAAAACCTGAATTTTAACTTTTAACTTTTAACTTCCGTGAAGATGACAGAACTAGGAAAACTATATGGATTAGGTATTGGACCAGGAGATCCAGAATTGCTGACTCTCAAAGCACACAGGATTTTAACTACTGTTCCAGTAATTGCTTACCCTACCTCAGAAAATGGCAAATCTTTGGCACGGGCGATCGCTGCTGAGTTTATTCGTTCTAACCAGATTGAAATTCCTATATATTTACCTTTTAATGTTAAGGAATCATCTCAACCCTATTATGATCGAGCTGCCCAACAGATTGCTGAATATCTAAAATTTGGGCAAGATGTGGCGGTTTTGTGTGAGGGGGAACCGATGTTGTATGGTTCATTTATGTATCTTTTTCAGCGACTTTCAGGACAATTTCCCACCGAAGTTGTACCAGGAATTTCCTCAATATTGGCAAGTGCAGCTATGTTGGGAGTGCCCATTACTTACCGCAATGATGTTTTGAGTATTATACCTGCTACTTTGGATGAGATTAACTTGCGCGATCGCCTTGCTGTTGCAGATGCAGCGGTAATTATTAAATTAGGCAGACATTTTGCGAAAGTCCGCAAGATTCTGGATGAGTTAGGGTTGTTGCACCGGGCGCTTTATATTGAAAGGGCAACCCAAACTGAGCAAAGAATTATTGATATTACTGACGTTGAACCGACAGAGGTTCCCTACTGGTCTTTGATTGTGATTCCGAGCAATTAAGGAAGGCAGAAGGCAGAAGGCAGAAGGCAGAAGGTAGAGGGGTTAGAAAGATTTGGAAAAACTAGCTTTTCATAACCGGATTTGGTATAATCAGGACTTACGCAAAGAAACCGGGTTTTTAGGATAAATCCTTGTTTTTAACAATAAATATTGAAGAAAAAACCCGGTTTCTGGGTTCGCCTGCGTATTACGCAAAGAAACCGGGTTTTTAGGATAAATCATTGTTTTTAACAATAAATATTGACGAAAAAACCCGGTTTCTGGGTTCGCCTGCGTAAGTCCTGATAATCAGAAAAAACCAAAATCCTAGTAGATTAAAAATGCTACAAGTCAACCAAGCAGAGTCAATCATTTTGAACCTAGTACAACCCTTAGACTCTGAGAGGGATGTCGAGACAATAGACTTATTAACCGCATCGGGGCGGATATTAGCAAACCCAGTCACCAGTAAACTTGATTTTCCTCACTGGGATAATTCAGCAATGGATGGCTATGCGGTAAAATTTGCAGATGTCAAAGACTGTAATCCAGAAAATCCTATATCTTTGGAAATTGTAGAAGAAATTCCTGCAGGGTATCAACCTCAAAAGCAAATTGAGTCGGGGCAAACAGCTCGTATTTTTACAGGCGCTTGTATGCCTCAGGGAGCAGATACTGTTGTTATGCAAGAAGTGACTAAACGGGAAGACGATCGCGTAGTTATCCTAGAAACTCCCCAACCCCAAGAATTTGTGCGATATCGTGGCTCCTTTTACCAAGCAGGTACTCCTGTACTCAACCCTGGAATTTACTTGGGCGCTCCTGAAATAGCTGTTTTAGCAGCACTCCAATGTCCTCAAATCAATGTATATCGGCGCCCGAAGGTGGGAATTATTTCTACGGGTAATGAGTTGGTGACGCCAGAGCAACCTCTACAAGTTGGTCAGTTAGTAGATTCAAATCAATATGCTTTAGCTGTGACACTGGAGGAAATGGGTGCGGAAGTAATACGATTTGGTATCTTGCCAGATGAACGGGAAATTTTGCAACAGACTATTGCTGAAGCTATTGTCAACACAGATTTTTTGCTTTCTACTGGTGGAGTCTCAGTGGGAGATTATGATTATATTGAGGAAATTCTGACAGCATTAGGAGCAGAAATTCATATTCATTTTGTGGCGGTTAAACCAGGAAAACCTTTAACGGTGGCACAATTTTCTGATGCTCAATGTTTATATTTTGGTTTACCGGGAAATCCTGTTTCAGCTTTAGTCAGTTTTTGGCGGTTTGTGCAACCTGCTCTGAAAAAGTTAGCTGGAGTTAACGAAGCAGAATGGGGACCGGAATTTTTGATGGCGCGATCGCTTCAAGATTTACATTCTAATGGTAAACGAGAAACCTATCTCTGGGGTAAGTTAAATTTAGGGAATGATGGTTATGAATTTAAACTTGCGGGTGGTAGTCACAGTTCGGGGAATTTAATTAACTTGGCAGGAACGACAGGTTTAGCTGTTGTACCTATTAATGAAACTTTGATTCCTGCGGGTGAGTTAGTGCAAGTCTTGAAAATCAGTTTTACAAGTTAAAATTCCAAATTCAAAATTCAAAAGTAATCGTAAATGTAGTGGACCGTTTCACCTAAAATAGCGCATGATTATTTGTCATTGCGAACGACAGTGAAGCAATCTCTAGAGAGTTTCCTATTGCACCATTTTAGCTGTGTCTGTCCATTAGTCGACTGTTTCACCTAAAATAGTGCATGATTATTTGTCATTGCGAACGACAGTGAAGCAATCTCTAGAGAGTTTCCTATTGCACCATTTAAGATGAAACAATCTATTAGGGTGCGTTACATTTCATTAACGCACCATTTATAAGAAGTTGTTTGTAAACTCATAAAAACCAGGTTTCTTTGCGCAAGTAAATCAGGACTTACGCATTAGAAACGAGTTTTGGGCGGAGATTGCTTCGCTTCGCTCGCAATGACAGAATTACATTATTTTGCGTAAGTCCTGATGTTAATTTTCAATGTGTTATACTAAGTAGTGGATTGAAATCTCTAAAATGGTACATTTCGACAGATTGCTAGATACTTTTAACATTCTAAATTTTAGCCATCTAACGTACCCTAATAAACTTATTTATTTAACCAGAATCAAAAATGAAATATCACGCATTTATGTCTTTTTTAGAAATTTGTTGGGTAGGCGCTACCCTTTGTATTTTTAGTAGACAAATAGGTATTTGGCGGAGAAAAACTATAAGAAAGC
Organism: Okeania sp. SIO3I5; assembly: GCF_010672085.1. Taxonomy (GTDB): domain Bacteria; phylum Cyanobacteriota; class Cyanobacteriia; order Cyanobacteriales; family Microcoleaceae; genus Trichodesmium. The sequence continues at coordinate 10,001 of NZ_JAAHHT010000033.1, read as the reverse complement.
AAAATAGAAATGCTTAATTTATTTCGGGCGATCGAAATAGTCAAAATTGCCCGGCTAAAAAATCATCCTAACCAAGCTAGAAATCTTAAAAAGGTAACAGGATTAAATGATTTGTGACAAAAACTGTAGGGGTTTGGTCTCCAAACCCAAAATCATCCCAACCAAGCTAGAAACCTTAAAAATGTAGCAGGATTAAATGATTTGTGACAAAAACTGTAGGGGTTTGGTCTCCAAACCCAAAATCATCCCAACCAAGCTAGAAACCTTAAAAATGTAGCAGAATTAAATGATTTGTGAAAAATAACTGTAGGGGTTTGGTCTCCAAACCCAAACGATAAAATATTACAACCTAATTTACGATTACCATAAAAACTAATAATTAATAACCGATTAAAATGGAACCTATAGAATTAACTTTTGCAGCGATCGCCTACCATTTTTTAACTAAATATATGGAAAAGACAGGGGAAGGTTTAGGTGAAAAGACTACGGAACAATTGGGTAAACTATGGCAACGAATCAAAGGAATGCCTGCGGATACTTTCGGTGCTTTGAAACCGGCACTTGAAAATCCTTTTCCTGAAGATTTTGAGCAAGCGATACGGGAAATGGAGGCAGTTGCTAATCAAAATCCGGAACTTAACCAAGATATTATTGATGTGGTTGAGGTTGCTAGGGAGGAACATTCAGAATATGTGAAAAATCTTCAGGCGAAGTTGCAAGAAATGAAGTCTCAAGGAGGGGTAACTGCTGAGAATATTAATGCTTTGTTTCAGGGAAGCACTATTACCGAGAGTTCTATAAATAGGGATCTTAAAGAAAATAATGTAGTTATTCAGAATCCTACATTTGAGGGTGACGTTACTTTTTGACTGGAGTCGTCGGGAGGGGCACCGACAAAGAAAAGTACCCAATCTCAACATCCTAAGCAAAAATACAATATTCCTGGGGAGGAATGGTTAGACAATAAAATTTTTGTGGGTAGGGAAAGGGAACTTGCCGAACTCGACGACTTGCTGAAAAATAATCAACGGGTTGCTGTTGCTTCTGTTTCGGGAATGGGGGGTGTGGGTAAAACGGAACTTTCCCGTCGATACGCTCATGCTCATAAGTCTGCTTACCCTGGTGGTATCTGTTGGTTGGAAGTACCTGCCGAGAATGTGGGTATTCAGATTCTCAGGTTTGCTCAGAATAATCTCGGACTTATTCTACCGGAGGAGGAAGATTTAGAGGGGAGGTTGCGCTACTGTTGGCAAAATTGGTCTGAGGGGGAGGCGTTACTTATTTATAATGATGTGACTGACTACGAAAATCAGGTTAAGCCTTTTTTGCCTCCAGACTCCAGGTTTCGGGTATTGCTAACGACTCGTAAAAGTTTTGGGAAGGCATTTCGGGAGTTGCGTCTGGATGTGTTGAAACCTTTGACAGCGATGGAGTTGTTAAGGTCAATTATTGGTAGAGATAGACTTTTGCAGGAACCTTGGAAAGTAAGGGAACTTTTGAAATGCTTGGGTTATTTGCCTCTAGCGATCGAATTGGTAGGGCGGTATTTGGATGAGTATTGGGAATCTTTGAATAGGGATAATTTGGCTTTGACAAAAATGCTCCAGCGTTTACAGGGAAAAAGTCTGGAACATCGGGCGATGTCAGCTAATGAGTTGATTAATTATCCTCATGGTGTGGCAGAGGCGATCGCTTTGAGTTGGGATAAGTTGGATGAAAAGACTCAAGAAATAGGTTTGCGGTTGGGTTTGTTTGCTTTAGCTCCTTTTCGTTTGTCATTGGATGGGATGGAAGATGATGAGGAGTTGGAGGTTTGGGAAATTGCTATTGGGGATTTGGAAAATCTGCATTTGTTGAAGGGTGTTGAGTCTGGGATTTATAGTTTGCATCCTTTGGTGCGGGAATTTTTGCAGATGAAGTTGAGAGAATATTCGGGAGCGGATGAGTTGAAACGTGGTTTTGTTGTGGCGATGGTGAAGGCGGCGAGAAAAATTCCCCATGACATTACACAGGAGCAGGTTCGGGAAGTTGAGGTTGATATTCTCCATATTGAGGAAGTGGCAGAAAATTTGACTGAGTATTTGAGTGATGATGATTTGATTGTTCCTTTTATTGGGTTAGGTTCGTTCTGTAGAGAGCAAGGATTTTATCCACAGGCACAACCTTGGTTAGAGAAGGGTAAAGAAATAGCAGAAAGACGGCTGGATAAAGATAACTCTGATGTTGCAGAAGTCTACAACAACCTAGCAAATTTATATCGTTCTCAAGGGAAATACGAAGCAGCAGAACCTTTGTACCTGCAAGCTATTGAAATTGACAAAATCGCCCTACCGGAAAATCATCCCTCCCTTGCCACCCACCTCAATAACCTAGCAGGATTATATGAATCTCTTGGGAAATACGAAGCAGCAGAACCTTTGTACCTGCAAGCTATTGAAATCGTCAAAATCGCCCTACCGGAAAATCATCCACAGCTTGCCACCCACCTCAACAACTTAGCAGGATTATATGAATATCTTGGGAAATACGAAGCAGAAGAATCTTTGTTCCTGCAAGCTATTGAAATCGACAAAATCGCCCTACCGGAAAATCATCCCTCCCTTGCCACCCACCTCAACAACCTAGCAAATTTATATCGTTCTCAAGGGAAATACGAAGCAGCAGAACCTTTGTTCCTGCAAGCTATTGAAATCGACAAAATCGCCCTACCGGAAAATCATCCCTCCCTTGCTACGAGTCTCAACAACCTAGCAAATTTATATGATTCTCAAGGGAAATACGAAGCAGCAGAACCTTTGTTGCTGCAAGCTATTGAAATCAAGAAAATTGCCCTACCGGAAAATCATCCCTCCCTTGCTACGAGTCTCAACAACCTAGCAAATTTATATTATTCTCAAGGGAAATACGAAGCAGCAGAACCTTTGTTCCTGCAAGCTATTGAAATCGACAAAATCGCCCTACCGGAAAATCATCCACAGCTTGCCACCCACCTCAACAACCTAGCAAATTTATATGATTCTCAAGGGAAATACGAAGCAGCAGAACCTTTGTTGCTGCAAGCTATTGAAATCGACAAAATCGCCCTACCGGAAAATCATCCCTCTCTTGCTACGAGTCTCAACAACCTAGCAAATTTATATGATTCTCAAGGGAAATACGAAGCAGCAGAACCTTTGTACAAAAAAGCACTGGATATTTATGAACAAAAATTAGGTCAGGAACATCCTAACACTATTAAGGTGCGAGAAAATCTCGAACGTTGTCGGCAACAACAACAGAGCTAGACAGGAGCTAGACACGGATTTTGCCACGGATACACGGATGATGGAAACTGATAACTGAAAAGTCGCTCCTTAAAAAAGCACTCGATATTTTTGAACAAAAATTATCTGGGGAACATCCTCAGCTAGACACTGATTTGGTCGCGAATACACCGATGATGACAAAAGCTAGACAGGGATTTTGCCACGGATACACCGATGATGGAAACTGATAACTGAAAAGTCGCTCCTTAAAAAAGCACTCGATATTCTCGATATTTTTGAGCAAAAATTATCTGGGGAACATCCTCAGCTAGACTAGGATTTGGTCGCGGATACACCGATGATGACAAAAGCTAGACAGGGATTTTGCCACGGATACACGGATGATGGAAACTGATAACTGATAACTGATAACTGATAACTGAAAAGTCGCTCCTTAAAAAAGCACTCGATATTTTTGAACAAAAATTATCTGGGGAACATCCTCAGCTAGACACGGATTTGGCCACGGATAAACGGATGTACGAGTGTAGCAAACTCTAAATCAAATTTGAGGGTTGTCGCTAGTATCACATTCGGTAGAGCGATCGCTATGAGACTAGCAACTAACACTAATCTTATACCAGACATAAAAAAAGCTGAATCTCTAAAAAGCTCGTAATCGCCATAAGCGAAATCTTGTAGGGGCGATTCGCGTTTGCGGAGCATGACCTTAGGAAATCGCCCCTACAGTGCTTCAACCAAATGAAAACCACTGTAGATAAATTTCCACAAAATTTCACCTACGAAAGCGAGCGCTATTCTCAGTAAATTCTTAGATAAATCTCCACAAAGTTTCACCTACGAAAGCGATCGCTTTTTCTCAGTAAATTCTTAGATAAATCTCCACAAAATTTCACCTACGAAAGCGAGCGCTATTCTCAGTAAATTCTTAGATAAACCTCCACAAAATTTCACCTAGTTAGCGATCGCTTTTTCAGTAAATACTTAGATAAATCTCCAGAAACTCTAATCTACTCCGTAGAACTTCAGGTGTAAGATACACATGAACAATTAACTTCTCAGAATAACTCTTAAAAAACAATGAGTGTGCATCTAACTTTTGGTAATCCTTCCGGCGCAATTACAAATTCTAATGTGTCCGATAATTATCTCCTTGTCCGCGATCAGTACGCCATGTCCTACAATGACAATACCAGGATTGCGAACTGGGTAGGTTGGCAATTAAACGATTCCTGGAGAGGAAGTGCATCCCGTCAAAATGATTTTCGTCCTGATAATCAGTTACCAACTTCTTTCTCCCCAGTAACCCAAAATGATTATCGTGGCTCCGGGTTTGATCGAGGACACATTACACCTTCCGCTGACAGAACAGCAACAGTTGCTGATAACTCCAGCACCTTTTTTATGAGCAACATGATGCCTCAAGCACCCAATAATAACCGTGGTGTTTGGGGTGATTTTGAGCAGTTCCTCCGCACTCAAATGGATGGCAAAGATATATACATATATGCTGGTGGTCGTGGCCAAGGTGGTACTGGTTCCAATGGATTCGAGACATTCATCGGTCCCAATAACGATATCCTCGTTCCTAGCAGTACCTGGAAGACAGCACTAATTGTTGACGAAGGAGAAAGCCCTTCTCAAGTAGGTTTAGATGATACCATTATCAGTATTGATATTCCTAACTCTCAGTCCGTATCTGGTACAGACTGGGAAGATTGGGTAGTATCCGTAAATGATATTGAATTTGCTACTGGATACGATTTCTTCTCTGCGCTGCCAAATACTATCGAAAATGCCCTAGAAGCTGAAGTCAATACTACCGTTGGTGCTTCTAATGGAGGTTCTAGTGGTGGTTCTGGCTCCAATACTAATATCTTTATCAACGAGATTCATTATGACAACTCTGGTAGCGATACTGGTGAAGGAATTGAAATCGCTGGAACTGCGGGTACTAACCTCAATGGTTGGAGTCTAGAGTTTTACAACGGTAATGGTAGCGGACTCTACGGAACTGTTAACCTATCAGGAACTTTGCCTAATCAAGATAATGGTTTCGGTACAGACTTTTTTGGTATTTCTGGTATTCAAAACGGCGCACCTGATGGTGTTGCGCTAATTGATAATAATGATAATGTGGTTCAGTTCCTCAGTTATGAAGGTACACTGACTGCTGCCAATGGTACTGCTGCTGGTTTAACTAGCACTAATATTGGTGTATCGGAAACTTCTTCTACTCCTGTAGGTTATTCCTTACAGTTAGTTGGTACTGGTGACTCCTACAATGACTTTACTTGGCAGAGTGCTTCCTTTAACAGTTATGACTCAGTAAACTCTGGACAGAATTTTGTTTAAGGATTAATTTTTGTCAGTTTTTCCTTGATCAGGAATTAGATAAAATCTGTTACTATCGGTACAATTCAAGCTGCGTAGGGGTTTGGTCTCTAAACCCCTTCCCGACGAATGTTTCTAAATCTTGTTTAAGGATTAATTTTTGTCAGTTTTTCCTTGATCAGGAATTAGATAAAATCTGTTGCTATCGGTACAATTTAAGCTGCGTAAGGGTTTGGTCTCCAAACCCCTTCCCGACGAATGTTTCTAAATCTTGTTTAAGGATTAATTTTTGTCAGTTTTTCCTTGATCAGGAATTAGATAAAATCTGTTACTATCGGTACAATTTAAGCTGCGTAGGGGTTTGGCCTCTAAACCCCTTCCCGACGAATGTTTCTAAATCTTGTTTAAGGATTAATTTTTGTCAGTTTTTCCTTGATTAGGAATTAGAGCAAATCTAGTACAATAGTTACAATTCAAGCTGCGTAGGGGTTTGGTCTCCAAACCCCTTCCCTACGAATGAGTTTTTACCTTTGAATATGAAAACTTTTCTAACTAATACCAATTCACTTTAAAGATTTCACAAATATAGCAATCAGGAATGAGATGTGAGAAAAAACTGTAGGGTTTTGGTCTTATAACCCCATCTTAGCTTGGGTTTGGAGACCAAACCCCTACGATAAAATATTACAAATTCTCACAAATCACAACTGATTGCTATAGTTTCAAACTTATAATGTGAAATAATTGCTTGAAATTACTGAGCGCATCAAAGTTTTCAGTTCATCAAATCTGACTTTTAAATTTTGAACTTTGAATTTTGAATTCCGTGTTTTCAGTTCATCAAATCTGACTTTTAAATTTTGAACTTTGAATTTTGAATTCCGTGTTTTCAGTTCAT
>NZ_JAAHHT010000033.1:0-3490 GCF_010672085.1 Okeania sp. SIO3I5 | reverse complement strand
GTTTTCAGTTCATCAAATCTGACTTTTAAATTTTGAACTTTGAATTTTGAATTCCGTGTTTTCAGTTCATCAAATCTGACTTTTAAATTTTGAACTTTGAATTTTGAATTCCGTGTTTTCAGTTCATCAAATCTGACTTTTAAATTTTGAACTTTGAATTTTGAATTCCATGTTTTCAGTTCATCAAATCTGACTTTTAAATTTTGAACTTTGAATTTTGAATTCCATGTTTTCAGTTCATCAAATCTGACTTTTAAATTTTGAACTTTGAATTTTGAATTCCGTGTTTTCAGTTCATCAAATCTGACTTTTAAATTTTGAACTTTGAATTTTGAATTCCATGTTTTCAGTTCATCAAATCTGACTTTTAAATTCTAAATTTTGAATTTTGAATTCCGTGAAACGGTATAAACTTTTTCTGCTTAAATATTAAACCACTTCCTAAAATTCCTAATGTAAATAAACCTATTGTTGAACTAGGTTCTGGAACTCGAACTTTCTGACTAACTTCAATATTTTCAACTCTAATATTATTTGATAAATAACTATTTTTTACTGGTTGATATAATCTTGGCGATCGCGAACTAATTTCTGGTTGACTATTCCCAGATTCTGCGACAGTTGCTATTTGAAAATCAACTTTTTCCTGATTAAAACCTCCCAGTTCAAAGGTGTTATTAAACAACTCAAAAGCAGTCTCATAAATATCAATGCTTTCCTCAAACAAAGGACCTAAATTTTGATTGCCAATTATCGGTAACTCTAGACCAAATTCCCCTGCCATAAAATCCAAACCAAAATTAATACCTAAACTGGTAGAGTTGCTAAACAAAGCATTAAAATCAATAAATGCTTCTATTTCCAGAAAATCTTCTACATTATCGGGCACGATAAATGAAATTTCATCTCCAATATTAAAGTCGATCATTGTGTTATCTTCCAACTTTAATATTGCTGGTAAATCGCTAGTTAAAGAGAAATTTTGCAACATTGATAAAGCTATTGCTGCTTCGATATCTAAAAGATTGTAGGAAAAGCCAAGATTCCCAAAAAATCCTAAATTTAATTCTTGCTTTTCTTGCAAAGATGGCAATCCAAATAATAGACTAGCTAAACCATCTAAATCTATAGCAGCTTTCATAAATTCATCTTCCCCAGATGAAATTAGTTGATTATTTAGAGAATTTACAGACTGAAATCCAGTTGTATTTACTTGAGGTAAACTAATATCAAAACCTCCGAATTTTTCATCTAACTCTAAATTAGAATTATCTCCATCCAGATTTACTAAATTAATTGTTTCATCAATATCAAATTCTAAATCTAGTTGATTTCCAGGGTTAACATCTACTCCAGTAGCTACATCAAATATTAAATCTAAATTGTATGCAGCATTAATACCTTTTGTGGAAAAACTAGCATCATCAGCAAAAGAAAAACCCGATTGAATAGTCAATATTTCTCCTGCTTCAACAGATGTATCTGGAATCTCAAAAAATAAGTCAACCGGAATTAAAGCATCAACAATACCACCGTTTAAATTAAAAGTATTTTGTAAACCTAATTTACCTTCTGTAAAAGCATTAAAACCTACATTGAAAGGATAGTTTTTTGCTATTGACTCATCCCACTCGACTGCAAACAAACCATTATCGCCACCCCAACTAAAATTGCCATTTTCCTCACCCCAAATATTCTGATTTGACGTAGCAAACTCTAAATCAAACTTGAGAGTAGTAGCTAATGTCACATTCGGTAGAGCGATCGCTGTGACACTAGCAACTACCACTGAGATTAAACTCTGAAATAATTTCATTTTTTCCTACCTCCCAATACCAACCTTTTATTCCCATTTGTTTTTTCTGTCGTTAGGGGTGTGGTATCCGGATAATTCTGATCAGTTGAACTAGATTATGATTTTTAGTAGTCAGTAGTCAGTAGCAAAATTGTAGTAGACTGTTTCATCTTAAATGTTCCAATAGATGTAGGTTGGGTTGAGGGACTATCTTCGGAGCTTATCCGTAGGATAAACCCAACAACAATTAATATAATATAGCCATCTTTAAATTTTGAATTTTGAATTTTGAATTCTAAAAATGGTCACGGGAATCCCAGGAACAGGTAAGTCCAGTTTAGCTAGGGCGATCGCCTCGGAATTACAATTAGGAAAAGTCTGGCATTGGCCAATTAATACCCAGAGTACGTTAGAGGGGCATTGCTCATTCTTTGTCGCCAGAGAATATTTAGGGAGAGGATGGTCCGGATGGTCCGGATGGTCCGGATGGTCCGGATAGTCCGGATGGTCCGGATGGGGATACGTAAGCTGCATGAATAAAAGTGGACTTTTCTGCCACACTTCCCACACTTCCCACACCTCCCACACGAACCAACCTCCCACACTTCCCACACGAACCAACCTCCCACACCTCCCACACTTCCCCACCCTCTCCTACTTTTTTCTAGGCGTGACAATAAATTGACCCTGCGTTAGAGGAGGGACTATATTATTATGATGGGATTAAAAGCCGGTGAGGAGACTCGAACTCCTGACCGTTCGATTACAAGTCGAGTGCTCTACCAACTGAGCTACACCGGCAACGTTCTTTAATATAGCAAAACTAAAACTATTTTGGCAACCCCTTTTTACTTTTAAATCACATTTGTTTTAAATAGCTTAACAAATCGGCCATTTCTTGCTCATTGGGTTGAAATTGGGGCATAGGTGGTGTTTGGCCACTAACTACTTGGTTAATAATTCCCACATCCGACTTACGTTGGGAAATTCCTTCTAAACTCGGTCCGACCTGACTATCTTTAAGCCATGCGTGACAACCTGCACAGTTCATCTGAAAAATCGCTTGGCCTTGAACTGGATCTCCCTGGAGAGACAATACATTTTTGCTGTAAGGATCGGAAACCTGAAACTGCTTAACTCCTAGGAATATAAATAGGATTACTAGCAGAACAGCCAGACCAACTAAGCCAATCCACTGTCGTAGGACTTCTTTTTTAGTGTCAGCAAGTTGGTTATCCAAAATCTTTAATATCTCAACAATTATCTACAAAAAAGTTTAATATCAATTAACATAGGTTAACAGTTTTAATCTTTTCCAGGCAAGATTTTTGTCCAAAGTTAAAGATTGACCGAAAAATTGGGGTAGGTGTCTCGTCCTTAAGCGGGTGACTTTTTGATTGATTAAATTAAGAGGTGTCAGACTGCTACATTCGGTAGCGGCGCCTGATCAAAAGTCAACCTACCTATAGCTACAGCTCAGTAGAAATCTCCGTGCCAATTGCCGGAGAAAATAAATATGTCAAAGCAGTTATAAACTCATACTTCAACCCTAAGTTCAAAATAAGTAGTAGTATTGTAAAGTTTTGCCGAATCAATAGAAAGATCTAGAAATCTATCAACTTTTATCCATCTTTGACAAAGAAAAGGTTTATTAGATATAATAGTGCCTTACGGGTGTAAAACATAAACTTGCCA
>NZ_JAAHHT010000329.1 GCF_010672085.1 Okeania sp. SIO3I5 | reverse complement strand
TACTTCCCACACTTCCCCCTCTCCCCACACTTCCGACACTTCCCCCTCTTCCGACACTTCCCCCTCTTCCCACACTTCCCCCTCTCCCCACACTCCCTATTCCTCCCCTGTCAAAGCATCAGCAAACGGATCTGGCAAAGCCTGTTGTATTTCCATTTCTTCATTATCTTCAACAGATAAATCATCACTAATCAGACTTTTTTTTAAACTCTTTTTACTATTTTTGCGCCGACTATAATCCTGCAATCTCACCAACTCATGTTGATAAACCGAAATAATTCTTGTTAGAGACTCAGCCACTTGATCCCAACTTTCATCATCTATAATTTTTTCCGCAATACCTTGGAATAAATCCCCAGTTTGATTTTTTTGAACATACTCCTTTAGCAACTTTCCAGACTTTTGTAAAGCTGCCTGATATGCCTCTCCATCAGACCACCAAAGTCCAGGCTGATTTAATAACCAAGTCAAAATATATTCTTGAGCGTGCTGCTCTTTTACCCAATTAGCAAGATACTTTAATTCATCCATATATTCCTCTTTGAAGTACGAAGCTGATTGCAATAATTAACTTAATCTTTAATATAATGATTAACTTACATCTTTTTTAATATATAGTAAAATATCATAATTTATTCATAATCTAAAATTTAGCTACAGTTAATTTTCCTAAAATCAAGAAAAATGCTGAATTGATTGATACAGAAATTTTACTTTCTTTCTTTTAAACATCAATTTATTTGTATCAACCTATACTTGAAATCTTAAAAAAAACCTTTAGTGAAAAAAATCAAAAAAAATACTTGTAATCTAAAAAAGGTACTTAAAATTAGAGAAAAAGTCTAGAGAAGTAGAAATATGGGACAGCAAAAATTTGGTGTTATAGGTCTAGCTGTAATGGGAGAAAACCTAGCTCTCAACGTAGAACGTAACGGATTTCCTATCTCTGTATACAATCGCAGTAGCGATAAAACAGAAAAATTTATGGCAGAGCGGGCACAAGGGAAAAACGTCCACGCTGCTTATAGCTTAGAAGATTTTGTTCAATCCCTAGAAAGACCCCGTAGAATTCTGGTCATGGTAAAAGCAGGAGGACCAGTTGATAAAGTGATTGAACAACTTAAACCCCTCCTAGACAAAGATGACATGATCATTGACGGTGGTAACTCTCTCTACGAAGATACAGAACGCCGCACTAGAGATTTAGAATCCACTGGATTAGGCTTCATGGGGATGGGAGTTAGTGGTGGTGAAGAGGGTGCCTTATGGGGACCTAGTTTAATGCCTGGTGGTACAGAAGCTTCTTATAAAGAATTAGAAGCAATTTTAACGAAAATAGCTGCTCAAGTTGATGATGGTCCTTGTGTCACATACATCGGTCCTGGAGGTGCAGGTCACTATGTGAAAATGGTACACAACGGCATTGAATATGGTGATATGCAGTTAATTGCTGAAGCCTACGATTTGTTGAAAAATGCTGTAGGAATTAGCAATGAACAACTCCATGAAATTTTTGCTGAGTGGAATAAAACTCCAGAGTTGGAATCTTTCTTAATTGAAATTACAGCGGATATCTTTACCAAGAAAGACACTGAAACTAGCAATCATCTAGTTGATATGATTGTTGATTCTGCCGGACAAAAAGGTACAGGTAGATGGACGGTAATTAATGCTTTAGAACTGGGTGTTGCTGTTCCCACTATTACTGCTGCAGTTAATGCTCGGATTATGTCTGGCATTAAGGATGAGCGTGTGGCTGCTGCTAAGGAATTGACAGGTCCGACTGGTAAGTACGAAGGTGATGCTCAAGCGATGATTAACAAAGTGCGCGATGCTTTGTATTGTTCTAAGATTTGTTCTTATGCTCAGGGTATGGCGTTGTTGGCAGCGGCATCCAAGGAGTTTAATTACAATTTGAATTTGGGTGAGTCAGCACGAATTTGGAAAGGTGGTTGTATTATTAGAGCTGGATTTTTGAATAAGATCAAGAAGGCTTTTGATGAAAATCCTAACCTGCCTAATTTATTGTTAGCGCCAGAATTTAAGCAGACTATTCTCGATCGCCAGGATGCTTGGCGGGAAGTTGTTGGTTTAGCAGGTCAGTTAGGATTACCTGTTCCTGCTTTTAGTGCTTCTCTAGATTATTTTGATAGTTATCGTCGGGGAACTTTGCCTCAAAACTTAACTCAGGCTCAACGGGATTATTTCGGCGCTCACACTTACGAGCGTATTGATAAGCCTCGTGGTGAGTTCTTCCATACTGAGTGGCCTACTAAGTAATATCATATCCAGTTGAATAGTTATAATTAGAAGCTCTCGTAGTATTGCTCTAGCCGGAACTATAGATAAGGTTAGAGCAATAGTACAAACAAACAGTTCTTTTTGTGTAAAAATTAGGCGTTGGCGGAGCCTAGCGGCAGCTATATCGCTCTGTGGTTAAATAGAGGCGATCGCTTTCAGTAATAACTAATTAGACTGACTTTGAGCAGCTTGTTGGACTTGCTCTACAGTTAACTTCAACCGTTGTGCTATCTCTTCTACAGTCAAACCCAGTTCTAAAAACATAGGAACTGTTAAGAGTTTTCCCTCTTCTCTGACCTCTTCTCTGACCTCTTCTCTGACCTCTTCTCTGACCTCTTCTCTGACCTCTTCTCTGACCTTTTCTCTGGCCTCTTCTCTGGCTAGCCGCTCCATTCCTTTATAAAGTCGAGAGTTTTTAAAGTCCTCCATACTTAACATTTCTATGACCTCCTCTGGTTCTAAGTCTTGAAATTTGTACAAAATAATTGTTTTGACTAATTCTAGCACTTTTTTTTGCTCAGTCTCCTCTGCTAGCTGGACTTTTGCTTTAGCAGCTAACATTTTTGCCTGTTCCACTGCCTTTGCTTCCTCTTCTACTATTAACTTAACTATACCTAAACCCAAGTTATCGTAAGCTTCCTCTCCCAAGTCTTCGAGGTAAACTACAGTAACGTTGCTGCTATTTAATAGAGCTTGATAGGGTTGGGTATCTTTTGGTTCAATATTGCGGTTGCGGAACACTACTAATGCTTGCCAATATTTGGTTTCGTGGTATTGACTCAGATACAGGAATATTTCGCCAAAAAATCGACGGTAAAATGCTTCATCCTTTTGCATTTGCACTTCGCCAAAATGAATGGGAGCATTGACTTAATCAAAGAATAGCGATATAATAAGTTATAAAGCGTACTATTAGGCAGACTCTGTTTGCGGAGCATACAAAACACACATAACATGAAATCCATTAGAACTAAGCTCAAACTTAATAACAAGCAGAAAACTCTGATGGCTCAACACGCAGGCTACTCACGTTGGTGTTATAATTGGGGTTTAAGTTTGTGGAATGTTGCTTACAAGGCTGGTTATCAACCTAATATTCGTATAATTAGAGAAGTTTTTACTAACCACACAAAGCCTTTATATCCTTGGATGAAAAACTTATCATCTAAAGTTTACCAATATGCTTTCCGAAACTTAGGTGAAGCCTTCAAAAGATTCTTTAAAGGATTAGGAAAATACCCAAAGTTTAAAAAGAAGGGTAAACATGATTCATTCACAATAGATAATTGTGGAAAACCAATAGAATTAAATGGATGGAATCATAAATTACCTTTTATCGGTATTGTTAAGACTTATGAACCCATTGAGGCGACAACCAAAAAAATCACCATTAGTAGACAAGCAGGTGATTGGTATCTTAGCTGTAGCTATGAATTTCATCCTCACACTACACCAAAAAAAACTGATGTTATCGGTGTAGATTTAGGTGTGAAAACCTTAGCTACACTAAGTGATGGAAAAGTATTTGAGAGTGTGAGAGCGTATCGCCAGTTTGAAGCTAAGTTATCAAGAGAGCAATACCTAAATCGTCATAAAGAGGTAGGCTCTGCTAACTGGAAAAAGGCACAAATGAAGATAGCTAGATTGCATAGAAAAGTAGCTAATATCCGTCATGACGCACTTCATAAATTGACAACATACTTAGCCAAGAACCACGGCAGAGTTGTCATAGAAGATTTGAATGTCAGCGGAATGCTCCGCAATCATAAGCTGGCGAAATCTATAGCAGATCAAGGATTTTATGAGTTCAGGCGACAGCTAGAATATAAGTGCCAATGGTACGGTTCGGAGTTAGTAGTAGTTGACAGGTTTTTCCCATCATCAAAAACTTGTTCCAACTGTGGTCATGTCCAAGATATGCCATTAAGCCTGAGAACGTATGATTGCCCTGAATGTGGGTTGTCAATAGATAGAGATTTAAACGCCAGTATAAATTTGAGAGATGCGGTCGGCTTGACCGTGAATGCCTGTGGATGAGTAGCCGCCGACGGCCTCAGTAGAAGCAGGAAGTAAACAGTAAAATGTCATATTATGACGTTTTATATCGGTTTTATGAAGCAGTAGTTGGTGACTGTTTATTAGGAACTAATATACCGTCTAAACGAAAGGCTGTTTGTTTAATTTCGACTGACTGAAATTTGTAAGATTTTGCCATAGTTGGAGATTCACCTATGAGTTGAAAGTAAATACCAGGCATCTCTAAAAAGAGTCTGTAAAATATGCTGTCTGTTTTCATCGAAAAATATTTTTACGGTATAAAAATTATACCAGAAATACAATACGGCAATCCTAAATGATTTCTGATAAAAAATATTTCAATCTATGATGAATGCTATAATTAACCTATTTAATATTAATATTTGGAGTAATTATGGCGGGTAAACTTTTGCGGAAGATTTGGCGAGTTCTGAACACAGAAATAGATATCAATTTTCAGGAAAGTATTAAGGGTACAACTGAGGCTGGTAAGGCAGTTTTTAAACTAGCAGAAGTAATCGAAAAAAATCAGGATGCTAAGGTATTAGAACCTTTGATTCAAGATATTGATTCTGTTTTGGATGTACTAAATTCTCCCCTAGGAAAAATTGCTGGAGCGAGTTTACCTTTTTTGCCGATTGCAACTGGAATTATTTCTTTTATTGTTGAGAAAACTCGTCAGGAACCAACTTTAGAAGATGGGGTGCAGTTGGTAGCTCAAGTTGCTTATTTAGAAAGTATTAGACAATTTTTTCTAGACTATCCAGAAATTAAGGATAGGCTGACAGAAACTGAGGCTTCGGAAGCGGTACAAGAACAGATTAAAAAGTTGGATGAAGATATTGATTTTAATGACCGAAATGCTGAGAAGACTTTGATTTGTTTTTATGATTCTCCACTTAGAAAAAAGTTTAATGAGATTTTATTGGCACGTCTGCAAGAATCTGGTTTGGATGAATATGAAGCTAAAATTATTACAGAAAGAATTTCTCGCGATACTCATCGTTATATGAAAAAAGCGGTGTTAGATGTGAAGGATGATGCTAAAAAATTAGCCGGAATTTATGGGGGTGGTTGGCAGAAAGATTTAGAAGTTTATGGCAGTATTGATGATTATTTGGAAGAGGCGATCGCTACTAAACCACAGGAAAAAGTATTTGATGAAAATTTCACTTTTAGGGAAATTTATGTACCACTGGAAGTTAAATTTGTTAAGCCTGATGGGGAGGTTGATAAAGATGCTGAATCTCAGAATATTGAGGTGTGGGCAAAAACAATTTTGTTGGATGAAGACAGAGACAAAGAGGTGTTATTTATTCAGGCAGGACCGGGAAGAGGAAAAAGTGTATTTTGCCGGATGTTTGCTGACTGGGTGCGTCGGGAATTACATCCTATTTATACGCCTATTTTGATTCGGTTGCGGGATGTGAAAAATTTTGCTGCTAATATTGATCAGACTCTTGCTGATGCTGTGGGTTGGGATTTTGTGAAGACTGATAGCGGTTGGTTGACAGACAAAAATACTCGGTTTCTGTTTTTGCTGGATGGGTTTGATGAGTTGTTGTTGGAGCGGGGGACGAGTAATAGTTTGAAGGTATTTTTAGACCAGGTGGCGGACTTTCAGAAGGAGGCAGCAAAAAATCAGGAACGCGGTCATCGGGTGTTGATTACGGGAAGACCTTTGGCGCTTTATGGCATTGAAAGGTTGATGCCTCCTAATTTGGAGCGGGTGAGTATTTTGCCGATGGGTGATGAGATTCAGCAACAGTGGTTTGGGAAATGGCAGATGGTTGTGGGGGAAGCGGAAACGGAAAAGTTTCGGGAATTTTTGCACAGCGCACAATGTCCGGAGCAGGTTAAGGAGTTGGCGCGGGAACCACTTTTGTTGTATTTGCTAGCTGCCATGCACCGGGATGAGCAGTTACAGGTAGAAATGTTTGCTACTGCTGATGTTGGTGGGGTAAAAGTTTTGATTTATGAGCAGGCGTTGAAATGGGTGCTGGAAAAACAGCGGGTAGAAGAGGGTAAAAATCTTAATCGTGAAATTACGAAGTTGGAGTCAGAAGATTTGGAAATTTTGTTGGCAGAAGCGGGGTTGTGTGTGGTGCAGTCTGGTGGCGAATATGCTGCTATAAAAATGATTGAAGACCGACTGGTGGAACAGGGATATAAGAAGTTGCAGGAGTTAATTGAAAAAGCGAGGCAAGATAAACAAGAGGATGGGTTGAAAAATGCTTTGGCTGCTTTTTATTTGAAATCGGCAGCAGGAGCAGAAAATTCGGTGGAGTTTTTTCATAAGAGTTTCGGTGAGTTTCTCTGTGCAAAACGGATGGTAGAAAGTCTGAAAGATTTGACGGAGACTGGGAAGCGAGGTAAGACTTATGTGGTGTCTGATAAGGAGTTGGAATGGCGGATTTACGATCTGTTTGGTTATGGCAATTTGACGGCGGAAGTTGTGGAATATTTGATGGCGTTGTTGGTGAAAAGTGAGGTTGAGTTGGTGGTGTTGTTTGAGCGGTTGCATGGGTTTTATCTAGACTGGTGTCGTGGGGAATTTATTGAGGAGACAAAGAAAACTTTACCTCTGAAAAAGACAAAGCAGTTGGAAGATTGGGGTATTCAGTCTGGGCAACGTCGGGTCGATATTTATACGGGGTTGAATGTGATGATTTTGTTGTTTGAGTTGCATCGTTATCGTTATAGACTGTTTCAGGTAGAGTTGCGGGAGCAGTTGCATTTTTATCCTTGCGGTAAACGCTATAGTGAAGATTTTGATAAAACAAGACTATTAAGAATTATTGCTTATAGTCAATGTCTTGGGAATGGTACTTTTGTAGAAATAGTAGGTAAGTTTCTCAGAGGTGTAGACCTTAGTAATACCGACCTCAGTTGTGTTAACCTTAGAGGTGCAGACCTTAGAGGCGCAATACTCAGAAGTACGAACTTTATTGATGCCGACCTTAGTAATACCAACCTTGGTGGCGTTAAACTCAATGATGCCAAACTCAGATGTGTCAGCCTCAGTTTTGCTGACCTCAGTGATGGCGACCTCAGTAATGCCGACCTCATTAACGCCGACCTCTTTTATTCCGACTTCAGATGTGCTAATCTCAATGGTGTCAAACTCAACGGTGCAGACCTTAATGATGCCAACCTCATTCTTGCCAACCTCAGCAGTGCAGATCTCACCGATGCCAGTCTCAATGATGCCAACCTTAGTAGTACCTACCTCAGTGGTGCCAAGCTTAGTGGTGTCTATCTAAGTAATATCAAATGGGATAACAATACTCAATGGTCAAATACTATCGGTTTACATGAAGCAAGAAGAGTTCCAGAAGACCTACAACAAAACCCAGAATTTGCCGCCGCAGTTGCTCAGTCGCGAGCAGCAAGTCAGGAAGAAGAACAAGAAATTCCAGAACCTACCGCAGAAGAAGAGTAAATTTTGTTGAGGTAGGGTGAGTGGTACTAAATTCGGTAGTAGAGGTAGGGTGCCTTAGACGGCGACAATTTAGACTGTGAAAAGCATTTAACAATCCGTCGCAGGGCACCATTAAATATGTGTGGCTCTACTACTTTTTTGAGATTAACAATCAGCAAATTATGAGCGGTGCGTTACGCTGCGCTAACACACCCTACTAGACTATCGGTTTACATGAAGCAAGAGAAGTTCCAGAATATCTACAACAAAATCCAGAATTTTCTGAAATATTCCCTTATTCATCCTCGCTCTAAACTTGGAAAAGAATAAACTACAAGAGCGATCGCCTCTCCAAAACCAACCGCGTTTGAGCAGCGATGTTGCATCCGCAACGCTTCGCGAACGCTTTTTCCTTCTGGAAATATTACAGCGCTTTTCAGATTGATGACCTCACGTCAATAACCAAAACCCTGTAGGGGCAATTCGCGAATCGCCCCTACAGGGAAAACTGCTGTAACAGAGCGATCGCTCTTCAATTCAAGAATATGGAAC
>NZ_JAAHHT010000328.1:6215-8377 GCF_010672085.1 Okeania sp. SIO3I5 | reverse complement strand
TTTCGCCCCCAAAGTGCTTTAGCCTTTATTTTTCAATGCTTTAAGATTAAGAAAGCGAACCATAACTAAGAATCTTTCGTAGAAGTTGGTGTCAGAGAAGCCAAAGGTTCAGGAATAGTCTCTGAAGGTGCTTGAAATTCTCCCTTAATTACAAACTCTAAGCGTAATTTAAACCAATCTGCACATTTAGGATCAGTAGAAATAATCGCTGCAGCAGGTTGAGGGCATTTTTCTTTAATGCTAGCTAGTTCAGGAGTTTCTAAAAAAGCAGGTTGAGCAACTAACCAAAAATCAATTTCTTTTTCCTTCTCGTGATAATATCTTTTGCGCTCCTTCAAGACTTCTTCTAAAGGTTCTTCTTCCATTAAAAATTTTTGACTAGCTAAGACGTAATAGTAAGTTTGCATTTCCATGAACAAATTAGAAATTATTGATATTCTCCAGGGCAGTTAGGCGCAAGAGTTCTCTCAAGAGTGTAAACCTCACTCGGTGGGTTGACATTTCTTATAGTCCTGCACCCATGCCTCTTGCTGGAGGTGGGTGACGCTTCCCTCCGCGTCCGTTTAAAGTCTCGGATTGCCCACCCGCGACAAAAATACTATACCTTTAATCTTCTACATTAATCAATCAAAAAGTCGCCGATTTAAGGGCGAGGCATCTACCTCAATTTTTAAGTAATTATTGCTGTGCTGATTAAATCCAAAAGCATTTATGTATAAACGTTTTAGCCATTTTAAGTCGTGATAAAGTATCAGTTTTTCGGTGAAAAGAGCTGCATAAAGTGAGGACTTTGGGGTAACGCGAGGCAGAAAAATCAAGGAAAAATTATTTCTCCTACAATCCCAGTCTTCCCACACTTCCCACCCCTCCCACACCTCCCACACTTCCCACACCTCCCACACCTCCCACACTTCCCACCCCTCCCACACCTCCCACACCTCCCACACCTCCCACACTTCCCAAACTTTGCTTTTTTCAGCAAAACCTAATTATAAGTTGCCATAAATAGCAAGTTTCATTTCACGGACAGCTCGCTCCATACCCACGAGTACCGCCCTAGAAATAATTGTATGACCAATGTTGAGTTCTTCCATACCTTCTAGACAAGCAACTGGATAAACATTCCAATAAGTGAGGCCATGTCCAGCATTTACCCGGAGACCAGCAGCGATCGCTATTTGACATCCATCTGCCAAAACAGTCAGTTCTTTGTAGCGTGTGGCCTCATCCTCAGCTTCAGCATAAGATCCCGTATGGAGTTCAATAAACTTGGCCTGAGTTTCGGCAGAAGCTTCTATCTGGACTCTTTCAGCATCAATAAACATACTTACAGGAATATCTTCCCCTTGTAATTGGGCTACAACTTCCCTCATCTGGGGCAGATTTCCAGCCACATCCAAACCCCCTTCCGTAGTAACTTCTTCCCGACGTTCTGGTACAAGAGTAATATAGTCTGGTTTAATTTCCAGAGCGATCGCCACCATCTCCTTAGTAGGGGCCATCTCTAGATTCAAATGAGTCCGCACAGTTTGTCGAAGAATACGGACATCTCGTTCTTGAATATGGCGACGGTCTTCGCGCAGATGGACAGTAATACCATCAGCACCAGCTAGTTCAGCTAAAACTGCTGCTGCTACTGGGTCAGGTTCTACAGTTTGTCGCGCTTGTCTAATTGTGGCCACGTGGTCAATGTTGACACCGAGAGTGGGCAATTTTTGCTTCTGGTTCATAAAACTGATATAAAACGTCACGGGTAATAACATTTTAATGTTTTCCTGTTTCTACGAGATACGTCGCCAATCCTACAGTTCCCCGCCGCTACGCGGAAGTCAAAATTCAAAATTCATGCATTATTAGTTAGTGAAGTGTGAAGTCAAAATCAATTATCAATATAACTTACTAAAAATTACTTATTTTTGGTAAGTTATACAAAATACCTATTTTTGAAAATCAACAAATTGAAAAATATATCTAAATTGATAATTTTTAAGATTAATTATCAAATTTTTATCTGATAATTAAAGAAAATAACTAATGCAGGATGGCAGAAATAACAATTTGCAGTTACAGCCATCCTAAAACCCTTAGTAACCAATAATGCATGAATTTTGAATTTTGAATTCTGCCTAAAAATTACTTATTTTTGGTAAATTATACAAAAT
>NZ_JAAHHT010000328.1:0-6115 GCF_010672085.1 Okeania sp. SIO3I5 | reverse complement strand
TGCAGGATGGCAGAAATAACAATTTGCAGTTACAGCCATCCTAAAACCCTTAGTAACCAATAATGCATGAATTTTGAATTTTGAATTCTGCCTAAAAATTACTTATTTTTGGTAAATTATACAAAATACCTATTTTTGAAAATCAACAGATTGAAAAATATATCTAAATTGATGATTTTTAAGATTAATTATCAAATTTTTATCTGATAATTAAAGAAAATAACTAGTGCAGGATGGCAGAAATAACAATTTGCAGTTACAGCCATCCTAAAACCCTTAGTAACCAATAATGCATGAATTTTGAATTTTGAATTCTGCCTAAAAATTACTTATTTTTGGTAAATTATACAAAATACCTATTTTTGAAAATCAACAGATTGAAAAATATATCTAAATTGATGATTTTTAAGATTAATTATCAAATTTTTATCTGATAATTAAAGAAAATAACTAGTGCAGGATGGCAGAAATAACAATTTGCAGCTTACTAGCTTGCCTTAAGCTTTACTAACCAATAATGGATGAATTTTGAATTTTGAATTTTGAATTTTGAATTCCGCCTAGCGGCACTAAGAGTTTATTTGTAAGTAGGAAATATCAGATGGAAATATCACAAAATTGCCTAGATTTAATCAAGAAATGGGAAGGACTTTTCCTAAATGCTTATATAGATCCAGTAGGAATACCAACCATTGGGTATGGAACTATTCGTTATCCTAATGGACAAAAAGTTCGTCTAGGAGACAGAATTTCAGAAAGAGACGCAGAAGGATACCTACGTTCTGAATGTGGCAAAATAGCACAAGAAATTTCTACATTTATCAAAGTTCCTGTTAATCAAAACCAATTTGATGCTTTAGTATCTTTTGCTTATAATGTAGGAACTGGGGCATTTCAAGGTAGTACCTTATTAAGAAAACTAAATCAAGGAGATTATCAAGGAGCAGCTAATGAATTTTCTCGTTGGGTAAATGGAGTTGTTAATGGTGTTTTTCAGTCACTACCAGGATTAGTCTCTCGTCGTGCTGATGAAAAGAAGTTATTTCTCAAAGCTGGAGGAGAAGAAAAACCTTTAGAGGGTGAAATTTCAGAACAAGACAAAGTAACTTGGTTAGAAGGATATCGAGATGAAAATAAGAAAACTGTAGTTGTAGCTTGGAATCAAGGTGAAGTAGTAGAAATCTTAACTCTAGAAAAGTTTGATAAAGACCTATTAGCTAGTATTTTTCCTCAGTATAAAAATTCTAGCTATTTTGTTATTGCTCCTGCTAATAAACCAATTCCTGCTGGTGAAAGAACTTCAGTTTTTAACATTTCCGATATACATAATCAAGGTACACCTCCAAAACTAAATCGTGTATTAATACGAGGTAGTCAAGGGGAGGATGTAAGAACTTTACAAAAGAGATTAAAAGATTTAGGCTATTATAAAGGAGAATTTGAGCAGTTTTTTGGTAAGAAAACTGAACTTGCAGTTATCGAGTTTAAAAAAGATTATTTTGGCATCACAGCAGATAATGCAACAGTAGAGTCCATAACCTGGAAAAAATTATGGGGAGATGCTCCACCTCCACCTCCTCCTGCACCACCACCTACTACAAATAAAAATTATCTACTATTAACCAAGACAAATCGTAAAGATAGATATGGATGTTATGTACTTAACTTAGATTATTTTAAAAGTGGGAAACTACAAGACAGATTAGAAGTTTGTTGTGGCGCTCCACGAAGACAATTTTTCCGTACCGCTGCTCGGAGTCGGGCAATGACTGGAGAACCATTACCAGAAGGAAAATGGTACATTCAGGATATTGTTTGGGCTGATGGTAGAGATAATTATTATGGCGGAATTTTTCAAAGTGGTATTGGCCCGGTAACAGTTCCGTTAGATTATATAGAACCTGGCACAACTGAAAGAAGCGCAATTGAAATTCATATTGACTGGAATCGAAATTATGGTGCTCCTGGTACCGTGGGTTGTATAGCTACTTACAACATAGCTGATTATAAACGGTTTATTACTTGGTTACGGGATACAGACCCCAGGGATCTTTATGTTGACTGGAAATTAGGAACTTGTCCTAAACCTTGATATTATGTCTGTTTGAATACTTACACTTTGGAGAAAGTAAGGCAAAAGGCACTCATACTGAAGGAAAGAAAAGGTTGAAGGGGAGAAAAAGATACCTAGAAACAAAAAAGAGTGCACAGTTTTAGCTGTGTCAGTCTACTACTGGCGCGTCAAGCTTGAAAATATAAGTAAAAACCTAACCCCCCAACCCCACAACTATCTCCCCTTGCCCCTCTTTGAAAGCTATGCTTTATAAACATCTTTCTCTTTTCATAAAACTTGACAACATAGACAAGTTATGGTTTTGTCTTGAATCGGCTTTTTCAGGAGAAAAGTGTATTTTTAAATACACTTTTTTATCAATGTAGACAGGATTCTTACGAACCATCCTCCCCATCCTCCCCATCCAGACCATCCTCTCCACAAGGGTTTCAGGAGTTCTTTATAAGGGATAGCTTTGAAAGGGGGGAGGAGGGAAGGGGGAGTTTCCCCCTCTCAAAAGAAGGAGAGAGAGAGGGGCAGGGAGGGGGGAGAGGTCTTCGCCTGTTGCTCGCTTCTAACCCACAATTTTATTCTAGACACGCTACTACTTTTGAGTCGATATTGACATACTCCCGACGTTGCCCTTACGGGAAAAATAGGGATTCTTCAGTCTGGGAAACCCTGACCGCTGTTTAGACAGAGGTGATGTCCTCCCCCTGTTTTGACATTGATAATAACAAAATGCTCCTAAAAGTGTCAAGGGCATATAAACGTTTAGCTTATGAAGGTATCCGAATCCGGGCCCAGGCTTTCATCCCGACGCTCCCCCTCCCCCCTATGCACGGGGGGTTAGGGGGGATGGAGAGCGCGGGACTTCCCGCCAGGAAAGTTAATCAGCTTTTTTGAGTTCTATTTCAGAAAACTCAGGAGATTCTCCCATCAATTCAGATAATCCTTCTGACATAGTTCTCGGGTCTACAAATAGCACTTTAGAATTAGTACTTTCACTTAATTTTTGATTAGTTTCTAAGTATCTTTGAGCAACCAGAAACTTCATAAATTCTGGACTATCTGGACGCAAATTTAAGCTTGTGGCAAGAAGTTGTATAGACTCTGCTTGTCCTTTAGCTTTAAGAAGAGCAGCTTGCTTTTCACCTTCTGCTTTAGCAATAGCAGCTTTCTGTTCACTTAAAGCTACTCTTTCCGACTCAATTCCTACTTTTACTGTTTCAGAATAAGTTATATTTTGAATCTCAACACGAATCACTTTTACTCCCCAGCTAGAAGTATCTTCATCTAGTTTCTTCAGCAAAGCTTTATTAATTTCATCTATTGAAGACAAAATTTCTTGCATTGGCAAGCGACCAATTTCAGAACGCAGAGAAGTTAAAACAATCTCATTAATAGAACTTTCTACATTCTCAATTGCATAATACGCTCTTTCCATTTCTAGAATCTGCCAGTAAACTATTGCATCTACCTGCAAATTTAAACCATCATTAGTAAGAACCTCTTGAGGAGGAATATCCAAAAATCGTTCACGGACGGTATCAACGTGAGCTATTTTGTCTACCAGAGGTAAGACGAACTGAAGTCCTGGTTTTAAAGTACGCTTATACTTACCTAAGCGTTCTACTAAAGCTTCATCCCCTTGAGCAATAACTTTTACAGAGGAGTTAACTGTATAACCAAGGATTCCAGTTGCTATTAAAGCCACAAGATATTGGAGCATAATTTAGAATTTAGAAATTAGGTTAATTGTCTTAATCCTAACATTTTCTTGAGACGAGGGAGCAGGGAGGTGTGGGAGGTGTGGGAGGTGTGGGAGGTGTGGGAGGTGTGGGAGGTGTGGGAAGTGTGGGGAGGGTGGGAAGTGTGGGAGGTGTGGGAAGTGTGGGAGAAATAATTTTTCCTTGATTTTTATGCCTCGCCCTGCCCCAAAGTCCTCACTTTTTGAGCTGTTTTAACCGAAAAACTGATACTTTTTCACGACTAAAAATGGCTAAAACCTTTATCTGTAAATGCTTTTATATTTAATCAGCACAGCAATAATTAGGGAGGAGTCAGGAGACTTCAGACTTGAGACTGGAGAAAAGAATGTACCAGGAGAAAGAAGTGTTTTTATCACGCTCTTATCCGGACATGGTATTACGATTTTAACTAGAGGTAATTATTCATTATTCATTATTCATTATTAATTAATGAATTACCCGCCCCTCGTTAAAAATTGTTTGTTTGCTAGAATGGGTAGTCAAACGTTCTAACAAAGTAGCACTAGCTTCATTCAAACCAATCATATTTACCTTTATACCCCGTCTGCGAAAACGTAAGACAACTTTATCGACTGCATCTACAGCAGATTGATCCCATAAATGAGCATTAGTTAGATCGATAGTAACAGACTCTAAATGTTCTCGAAAATCAAAGGAGTTGAGAAAATTCTCCACAGAAACAAAAAATATTTGACCATTGACACTGTAAATACGCTCCACACCATTTTCCTTTAAGTAGGAGTCAACAAAAATCAGTGCAGCAATTTTACGACTAAAGAAAATCGCACTCAGTGCAACTCCGACAAGAACTCCAATAGCTAAGTTATGAGTCAAAACTGTAATAAAGACAGTTGTTGCCATAACTGCAGTTTCACTCTTGGGCACCCGACGAATATGGTGAATGGAACTCCAGTGAAAGGTACTGATAGAGACCATAATCATCACTGCGACTAATGCTGCCATAGGAATACGCGCCACCCAATCATTCAGCATAATAATACAAACAAACAGAAAAATTCCTGCACTTAGAGATGAAAGTCGAGTACGCCCTCCGGAACCTACATTAATCATAGATTGACCGATCATAGCGCATCCTGCCATGCCACCAAAACATCCAGCAACAATATTTGCCACGCCTTGAGCAACTGCTTCCTGGTTTTTATTACTGGAGGTGTCAGTGAGGTCATCAATTACGTTAGCTGTTAAGAATGATTCCAGTAATCCTACCAAGGAAAGCGCTAAAGCATAAGGCAGAATAATGTCTAAAGTTTTGAAGTTGAGCGGTACCATTGGCAAGGCAAAACTAGGCAAGGTGTCGGGTAATGTTCCCATGTCTCCCACGGTGGGAACATCTAACCCAGTTACCATCGTAAATATTGTCAGCACAACAATAGCAACTAAAGGAGAAGGTATTACCTTGGTAAAGCGAGGCAACCCATAAATAATCCCTAATCCAACTGCTACCATTATGTACACCCACACAGAAGCATCTTCAAACTGAGTCAATTGAGCATCAAAAATCAATATTGCTAGAGCATTGACAAATCCTAGCATTACTGCTCTGGGTATAAATCTCATTTGATTTCCTAGTTTCATCCATCCTAAGAAAATTTGGAGAATACCTGTGAGAATGGTAGTTGCTAATAAATAATTTAAACCATAATCTTTAACTAAGGTTGTCATCAGCAACGCCATCGCCCCGGTTGCTGCGGAAATCATTGCTGCTCGCCCACCTAAAAAAGCTGTAACAATAGCAATGCAAAATGAAGCATACAGACCTACTTTTGGATCGACACCAGCTATAATAGAAAAACCAATAGCTTCAGGAATTAAAGCTAAAGCGACTACGGCGCCTGCCAATAAATCTTTTTGTACGTTAGAAAACCAGGCTTGTTTTGATAATATATCTTTCATTTGTTCGCTCTGTAAAAAAACCGCCTGTACAATTTGTTATGTGGATTTTTGTGTGATTAGTGTTATGCAAAAACACTAATCTTTGCAATTACTTTGAGCATATCCTAAAATAAATTACCTAACATCATCACAATAAACAGATTTATTTGTAGATATTTGCTAGGTGGGGGGTGATATCAAATCCGGTCGAATAGTGGTACTTAAACATTTTCTGGTCGGAAAAATGCCTCAAAGTCTCTTTAGATAAGGGAATTACGTCGATGCCCTAAAAATGGCTAGAACCGTTGGTAATTCAAGATTTATGCCTTTTTGACGTAAAAGCCTTTACCTGTCTATATTTGAGCCTATTTTTTTGGTTGATTTTGTTTAAGTCCCG
>NZ_JAAHHT010000327.1 GCF_010672085.1 Okeania sp. SIO3I5 | reverse complement strand
AATCAACAAAGAGAAGAAAAAAATTCTTTTGAACAAAATCAGCTCTTAATTATTAATTGTTAATTATTAATTATTAATTGTTGAATCTACCTTTTGTTTCCCAAATTTTTCCTAGGTGTTGAGTTAGGGAAATGTGTTTTTTTGGGCCGAATTGATTTGAGTATATCTGAGCACACCTTTCCCATTATGCTTATAGTACCATGTCAAGTTTTTTTTGTAAACTACCTTTTTTCAGTTATTAGTTATTATGTTTGCATAATCCAGCCTTAACGAAGTCAGAAGTCAGAAGTCAGAAGTTGTTTTTGTAACGGGGATTTGAGCAAGGCTCCAAAAACGTTTCGCTGATCGAGGCGTGGTTTTAGACCCAATTATTTTGATAAAAAAAACTTTCTTCCTCTAGCCTTTTTTTCCTCCCGCCTTCTGCCTTACTACTGAATTCCACAAAGTGCAGATTAATCATCCCTACATTCATCCGTGTATCCGTGGCCAAATCCGTGTCTTGCTTTGAGTATATCTGAGCGCACCTTTCCCATTATGCTTATAGTACCATGTCAAGTTTTTTTGTCAACCACCTTACCTTTTTTCAGATATCATGTTTGGATAATCCAGCCATAAAAAAACTTTCTCCCTCTAGTGCAGGATGGCAGAAATAACTGACCAGTTACAAAATCCTAAAAGCCTTACTAACTAATAATGCATGAATTTTGAATTTTGAATTTTGAATTCCGCGTAGCGGCACTAGCCTTTTTTTCCTCCCGCCTTCTGCCTGACTACTGAACTCGACAAAGTGCAGATTAATCATCCCTACATCCATCCGTGTATCCGTGGCCAAATCCGTGTCTTGCCCTGACTTCTCCCCTACTCCCTATTTTCTTGAAAAACCTCTCGAAGTGCTTCATCAAGAGTAGGTTTCATAACAACTCGATTTTCATAAGAAACAATTACTCTTGTTAAAGTTGGCAAACTATTTTGCTCTGCTTCTAAATAAATAGGTTCAACATAAAGCAGAGATTTATTAATAGGAATTACCAATAAATTTCCTTGAATTGCTTTTGAACCTTCACGATTCCAAAGAGAAATCTGCTGTGATATTTCTGGGTTTTGATTAATCAAAGCTTCAACTTGTTCCGGACCATATATTAATCGTTGTTTAGGGAATTGATATAACAGTAACTTCCCATAATTTTCCCCATCCGATCTAGCTGCCAACCAAGCAATTAAATTATTACGACTTGCTGGAGTATAAGGTAAAAGTAAAATAAATTCTTCTGAAGTTTCTGCTGGTAATTTTGTAATCAGATAATAAGGTTCTATTGTTTGTTGTTGATTACCATAAGTCTCAATGGGCACCCGCCACAAATCTTCCCGATTATAAAATACCCTTGGATCATCCATGTGATAAGTTGACAATACTTCAGATTGTACTTGAAATAAATCTAGTGGATAGCGGATATGAGTACGAAGACTCCTTGGCATTTCTTCTAGAGAATTAAACATATCTGGAAATACTTTTTTCCAAGTTATAATAATAGGGTCTTTTGCGTCAGCAACATAGAATTTTACCGAGCCATTGTAAGCATCAATTACAACTTTTACTGAATTACGAATATAATTAAATTCATTATTTTCAGGGTCAGAATAAGGGTAGCGATCGCTTGTAGTATAAGCATCAATAATCCAGTAGAGATAATTAGGACTTGTTTGAGTAATATTGTGGTTATCAAAGTTAGGATTAGCTACTACTAAATAAGGGTCATTATCATAACGTAAAAATGGAGCGACCGCTCGGACTCTAGCATTAATGTTGCGACGATATAAGAGTTTTGTTTCGGGTGTAAATTTATTAGTTAATAACATTCTCCAGTTCTTCAAATATTTAGCAAATATCCATCTTTGCCATCCTTTACCAATAACAATCCCTCCAGTTCCATCATAAGTATTATAGGAGTTTGCTTCTCCACTAGGATAATCTAATTCTCTATCTTTTTCTGCGGTAGAAGTAATGACATTAGTATTAGTAAGTTCTCCATAATAAATTCTCGGTTTACCGATAGGAATGCTGTATCTAATTCTGTCTAATACTTCCAAAGTGCTATTCTTTTCTAGAGTCGGATCTGGTCCTATATTTTTAACAAAATATTCTGGTAATCCACCTTCTCCAACTTGATTAACTGGAGAAAGAGTAAAACCATAACCATGAGTATAGACTAAATGTTCATTTACCCAAGTTTGTGCTGGTTCAGGTACAGATTCATAGTTTAGTTCTCTAGCAGCTATAATTACTTGTTGTTTTTTAGTAGGGTTATCTTTTGTTCTTTCTGAAAAATTTTTCAGAAATGTATAACGGTCAATATCAGCATTTATAAATTCATAGTATGGTCGAATTTGTTGTAATTGCCGATTGGTTTGTAAAATTGGTCTTGTATCCCAAAGGCGAATATTATCTATAATTAATTGATTATTGATTAAGTCAGTATAGGTAAGTTTATTGTCTGGCTCAAAAAGTTTTACTTCTAATTTATCTACATCAACATAAGCTGCTTTTGTAAATTTAATACTACGTTTAATATAGGGAATTTCTCGTTCTATCTCATTAGGTTGTACGATTGCCATTTGTACAATTTTTGGTATTAACCAACCAGCGACTACAGCTGTTGTTAAATACCATGTCAAAATTGCTCTTAATGAATAGCTATTAGCAAATAGTTTTGCACTAAATTTTTTATTTCTTTTCCTCTTACGACTTAAACCCAGAAACGACAGACTTGCTTCAATATAAGGCTGAATATTTTTGACTGAAAAAATTGCTTGCCAAAATAGAAAAAATGCAATTAACAGCGCCAAAATAGCTAAAAATAGATAGGCAGGAAATTGAACTTTGACATCAGTATAACCAGCACCATAAATTACACCACGGCGAGAATAAAGTAATTCAAAACAAGCGAGAAAGTAACTAAATGCGATGGTTAATAAAAAACCTCCACTTAAAGCATGGATATGCCGTTGTTGTTGTTGAGAAAATTGATAAAAATTGCCTCTACTTAAACTTTTTCCTGACAATAAATATATAACTGTGCAGGCAGCTAGTCCATATAAAAATAATCCGATTAACCAAAATTCTAATAGTTGCAAAACGGGAAGTTTAAAAATATAAAAGCTGATATCTATCAGAAATAAATCTTCAGTTTTATTAAAAGGAGTAGCATTCAATAGTTGTAATATGTTTCCCCAATGGCTGGAAAGAATAAAGCTAAAAATTAAACTGAGCAATATTGCAAATACACTTAGCCAGAATATAGGATTAATAATTACAACAAGAAATAACAAAATAAATAATCCTAATAACCACCAGCTAGAAGGTATTTGACTAAGTATTTTCCAAATTGATTCTATGTTAAATTCTAAAGGAATTTGTGGTGATACCTTAGCAACTGTGAAATCAGGATGCCAGTAATTAGTAAATACCTCAATATAATGAGTTAAAATTAATCCTACTAAGAGAATTAATCCTAATATAAAACATAACAACCAGCCTAGCCCTAGTGACGGTTCAATACTCAATTTACTTGACGGCATAGTAACTGGAGGAATAAGCATTATTTCTTCAGATGCTTGAGCTATCCGAACTTGCTTTTTTGGATATTTAAAAATACTTGCTAATCTCAAATTTCCTAAAAAAAAGCCTGCTGTAACTAAAAAACTAATTATCCAAATTAAAGTTTCTGTTTGCAATTTAGTTATTAATACAGATAAATAATTTAGTTCTTGAAACCATAAAAATTCAGCTAATATATTAGTGAAAAAGTCAAATATTACCCACAGAGCAAATAAACTACCAAATATTATTAATATATGTATTGATTTGAGTTTTCCTAATGCCTTTATCAACCTAACTTTAAATTTATAAATAATATTTATTTTCATTTATTTTGATTATAGATTAGTTGATTTTTTGAAGTTTTTGCCATAGCAATTTCTAAAAAGTGTGAGGTACGCGCATTTGTTAGTTTTAGCTCGGAGGTAGGGAATAAAAATCAGAAAAAAAACTCTACCTCACTAACTTGAGAAACGCTATATATTTTTTTCTCATATCCTCAAAATTCCCATTCAAAAATTGGATTTTATGATTTTAAATTTTATCTTCGTTATATAAAACCTCCTTTAATTAGTTAGAAAAAATCTCTCCTTACAACTAGAGTAATAAGAAGAAGGAATAAGGAACAGATCATTTCAGTTATCAGTTATCAGTTATCAGTTATCAGTTATCAGTACCTCTGGCTGTTTGCGCAGCATGACCTAGGAAACCCAGAGGCTTGAAATAAGGAATATTCTCTTTTCTCTTGGTCGATTGGATATGGTTAGGTCACCTATCCATCCCATCCTACGGACTGCTCCGCAAACGACCGCTTTTTTATCCCCTATCCAAGGGGAAGCTTTAGACCTCTTTTTTTGGTAAAAGAGATTTGTAGCAAAGATTTATCAAACTGATATAATACTTCAGTTATTAAGTAATTAACACGCGCATTTGAAAATTTTTTGCTAATAATTAACATTAACTTGCTAATTATTCTTCTGTTTACTTCTCGTATGAACGTTGCATACAATATCCATACTTACTACCCAACTCAATAAAATGTAGACAAATTTTTTATAAATGGTATTAACTCTACTAACTTTGAAGGCATTTTCGCTATTAAAAATATCAAAGGTACTGCTAAAAATAGTTTCTACCAAAATATGATTACTTCTAATTTTTTCTACGCAATTTACCTGCAAGTTTAAGTTGTTATTTCCTAAGCTTCAGTATGTATTAATATTCAAGAGAAAATTATATTAATTAGTAATTATGTAAGCATTCAGCGGTCAGCTATTAGCTATTAGCTTCATTACTTTTTTTTTAGGAAAAAGCAGTTGAGAGGTTTTAAAGAATTAAAAGTATGGATAAAAGTCTATCAGCTAACCTTAATAGTCTAGTCTATCGAGCTACATTGTTTATTTTTATTGCTGAGAGCTGACTGCTAATAGCTGAATGCTTACATAATTATATCACCAACATAAAGAATAACCTAATTTCTAAGTTTTTCTTTTGCTCGATCAACTGTAGGCTTAATAATATCAAAAAAATTAAAATTTGATAAGTCAATATTGGTATGACCTAAAATATCTATGAAATGCTTTGTTAATGCAGAAAAATTTTTCCAGTACAGATATATTAATATTAAAAAATAGCACGAAATATTTCTTCACTATCTATCAAGAATTCTTCAATTATCACATATAGAGTAATATAGGTATCTGATACCAATTACCATGCGTTAAGTAGAACGGTGCAAAAAAAACAGAAGTATATAATGAAAAGTAAATTCACCTAAAACTCTCTTCCCTTCAGCCTTATGCTGCTCTAGATAACTAAAGCTGCTCTGCCTCCTGCCTTTTTATAAGGATAATTTTCAACACCGACCTACTTAATAGTAACTTAGGTGGCACTTAAATTATTAAGTAATTAGCACACCATAAGTGTGTTGATTATTCATATTTTTACTACTTCTCCACTCCCCTACTTCCCTACTTCCCTACTCCTCTGTTCAAGAAAGTTTAGAAAAGTTTTTGATAAATGGTACAACAAGGGTGGAATTAAGTTTTTTTTACCGAGAAAATAAAGTTTAAAGCCTCTCCTTTCAAGGGGAAAAAAATCAAAAAAATCCTTTTAACCAATCCTTCTATTACAGAAGAGGTAATTATTAATTATTGAATTGCTACCTAATTAAGAATCTTTCAAGGAAAAATTCTCTGTTATAACCTCTGATTTAAGGGTATAAATTTCAATTTTTCACTGGTAACTTAACAGTAAATACACTACCTTCTCCTAACTTTGAATAAACCTGAATATTTCCTGCCATTCCTTCTACTAAAGTTTTCACAATAGACAAACCCAAACCAGCTCCATTACCAGCACGATTTCTGGCTTCATCTCCTCGGTAAAAACGTTCAAAAATCTTACCTTGCTGCGACAAAGGAATACCTTGACCTCGATCGCAAACCTGAATTATTGCTTCATCATTTTGTCGATATAAATTTAATACCACAGCAGAATCTTTCTCAGAATATTTAACAGCATTATCAATTAAATTTAATAATACCTGTTTCAAACGATTACGATCTACTGTAACTTCAATTAACGATAAACTTCCAGATTTAGAAATATAGTTTTGCTTTACTTGAGGAATATTTTTTAATTTTAAACTTAAGCCACTACCAAGATTATTATCATCTAAATTCATCTCAGAAGATGTCTGATTAGACTTATCAATATTGCTAAAAAACAAATCATTTTTTTCTTCTAAAACTAGATTTTGACTCTCACTAAATATTGCTTCTAAATTAACAATATTATTTCCATTCCCCAACTTCAAAATAATTTCTCGTCCGCTACATTGCTTTGCCATTTCTACTATTTCTGCCACAAAATCATTCAGCATCAGTGG
Source organism: Okeania sp. SIO3I5 (assembly GCF_010672085.1). Lineage (GTDB taxonomy): Bacteria > Cyanobacteriota > Cyanobacteriia > Cyanobacteriales > Microcoleaceae > Trichodesmium. The sequence continues at coordinate 1,899 of NZ_JAAHHT010000327.1, read as the reverse complement.
TTCTAAATGAAAATGTATTTGACCATTATCAGCTCTAGCTAACTCCAATAAATCTTTTAACAACTCAATCGTACGTTGTGCTTCCCCAGAAGCTAATAACATTGCTTCTTTCTGAGTCTCTGTTAAATTATCGTCTCTTCTAAGAATACATTGGAGATACCCAGAAACAATAGTTAAAGGAGTTCTTAATTCATGGGAAACATTACTCACAAACTGCCTTTGATGTTCCCAAGAATCAGACAACCTACGCAACATCATATCCAAAGTTTTTGCCAACTCTTTCACTTCACTAGGGGCAGCTTTCAAAGAAACTGTTGCTTGATCTAGACGTTCAGCATTAACATTATCAGCAAATTGACCAATTTGGCGTAGAGGGATGAGGGAACGTTGTATATAAATAGTTATACCAACTGTCATAATAATTATTGCCAAGATACTAGCAACACTCAAACTCATCACCATTATCACCAACATATTTTGATCGCGGGTAACATCTAAACCAACATAAAGTTTACCGATAGTCACGCCATTAACTATTAACGGACCACCACATAAAACAAAATCCCGTCCATTAATCGGATATATTAAAGATTCGAGTGGCATATCAGCTAGAGATTTTAAAATAAAGTGGTCGGTATCATTCCGCAAATTTGCTGATTCAGCCAAAATGTCTCCATCCTGACTCTTGACCCAAATAAATATATTGGCCCTTGTTAAGTTATCAATGGCCTTTTGTAAGGCATTATTGGCATACCACATTTTTCCATACATTTCAACATCTTTGGGAAAACGTTCAGCTATCTGCTCAATGTTATGCTTATGACTAACTACCAATAATTGCTGCATCTTCCAACTTGTCCACAAAGCTACACTGCCTAATCCTAATACTGAAAATAATGCAATACCTACTGTGAGACGTGTTTGTAAAGAAGATGTATCTAATTTCCATTGTCCTAATTTCATGTTATTGGACCATTTCACTAGAAACTTCATTTGACTTTATTATTGATACAAAATATTTGAACTACAATTGTCATTAACTTAGCTATAGATCCTGAGAAAACCCTGATAATTATCTAGAGATGTTCATACTTTCTGTTGTTTGAAATTGCTAGGCTTTCATTAATGGATAATTGATAATGGATAATTGATAATGGATAATTAATAATTACCTCTCTCTTTTAGTGAGAGGATTGACGCGGTAGGGAAAAAATTTATTTCTCGCGCTTGTGATTGGATATGCCTAGGTTTATTAAGCATCCTACCCGATGGGAAACTTTCCTTACGGAATGCTATTGCAAGCGTTAAAGACCGCTTTTTCCCCTTTCAAAGGGAGACTTTAAAACTGAATTATTTAATTATTAATTATTCAGTAATTAGGAAACTATTTGATGCAAGGAAAATTTCCATAGACAATTATGCCTAGTGCAGGATGGCAGAAATAACTGACCAGTTACATGCTTGCCTTAAGACTTACTAACTAAATAATGCATGAATTTTGAATTTTGAATGCATGACTTCCACCTAGCAGAACTAGGGTGATAGCTATCAGAAAAAAGCAAATTCCTAATCCACGGTTTTTGTACTCTAACAAGAGCAACCCGATGAAACTTCGTCAAAAAACATTAATAGTTATTACTACGGCGATCGCTAGTCTTATAGTGGTCTTGTGTACCACAGCATCAATGATGCTGCTTTATGACTTCCAAGATTTGGAGGCAGATTACGTTCGTATAGATGTTGTGAGAGGATTAAATGGACTAGATGAGCAGTTGTCAAATTTAATGCCAAAGCTAGAAAAGAAATTAACTGAAATAAAGGTAATTCAGATTTTGCTCTGAGCAAACTACGACAAAAATCACGACATTTACGCACCTTTTCTGATTGATATGGATCGAG
>NZ_JAAHHT010000326.1 GCF_010672085.1 Okeania sp. SIO3I5 | reverse complement strand
TTTGGGATAACGCGACGCAGAAAAATCAAGGAAAAATTATTTATCCTACAATCCCAGTCTTCCCACACTTCCCACACTTCCCACACTCCCCACAGCTCCTACATCTCCCACACTCCCCACACTAATTCATCCCGCAAATATGCAACGCCAAGAATTGAATATGGATAGAGGCTTTGTTGCACAAGTAGGAAGCTCAAAATTTTCTACCTAGGGCTTGCTGATCAAATCTAAAAGTATTTACAGATAAAGGTTTGAGCCATTTTAAGTCCTGAAAAAGTATCAGTTTTGCGGTTAAAAGAGCTGCATAAAGTAAGAATTTTGGGATAACGCGACGCAGAAAAATCAAGGAAAAATTATTTCTCCTACAATCCCAGTCTTCCCACACTTCCCACACTTCCCACACCTCCCACACTCCCCACACTAATTCATCCCGCAAATATGCAACGCCAAAAATTGAATATGGATAGAGGCTTTGTTGCACAAGATAGGAAGCTCAAAATTTTTTACCTAGGGCTTGCTGATTAAATCTAAAAGTATTTACAGATAAAGGTTTTAGCGATTTTAAGTCGTGAAAAAGTATCAGTTTTGCGGTTAAAAGAGCTGCATAAAGTAAGAATTTTGGGATAACGCGAGACAGAAAAATCAAGGAAAAATTATTTATCCTACAATCCCAGTCTTCCCACACTTCCGACACTTCCCACACCTCCGACACTTCCCACACCTCCGACACCTCCGACACTTCCCACACTTTGCTTTTTTCTGCAAACCCTACCTACTGTGGCGATTTCCCAAAAACAAACAGCACAAAGTTTGCTGAGGTTATTGTCAGTTGAGCTGCTGTGAGCGCTATAATTTTTTTGTGACCTTACTCGCGTGACGAATGAAACCAGACTAGAGGGCAAGTTCTTTGCTCCGTTGCCTTGCATTACTTGGATCAAGGTTAAATTCAGTATCTAGAAATTGCACTGCCTCATAAGTCTCAATCCACACATGAGCACCACAATTTGCTGGTTTGTAAGGTCGATAGACGATATAGCAAGGACCTGAAATATATAATTCATAACCATAATCGTTGCGCTTGCTGTCTTTGAGAGACACTACTGGTTTGAATTGCTCAGGAGGCTTTCCTTTATTACCTTGAATGTTGTGTTGATTAACATGAATCATTTGTGCTTTCTTCGCTTGTTGCTTGCGCCAGATACCTTCGGGACCGCGCCGAGCCGGAATTATTCTCGGCATTCCACTTTTAGATACTGGAATTTTCCAGAATCTACCATTTTTTTTGGCTCCTTTGACTCTTCCTTGAGCGAGTAAAACTAATAAACGTTGACGAGAGATACCTAATAAAATAGACGCTTGTTTAGTACCCATGATTTCACCTTAACTATTGGCCAATAGTAAAATATACTTTATTACAATAACATTTACAGGATTTAACCTAAAAACAAATATAAACGAAATTCTTGGTTTTGTCTTATTTAATTTCAATAAAAAATATAAACATTTATGAACAATTATTTTATTCTCTTCACAGTTGAGAATATATTCTATTTCTTTGAGTGCCCTCCTCTGTGGAGGACCTAGGGCAACAAGGAGAAACAGAGAAGTAGGACTCAGGGGTTGACAAACGGTTTATACCAATCAAAAAATGGCTTGTTGATCAATGCTGACCATTTTTTGAATTCAAAATTCAAAATTCAAAATTGTTGACTCTAACCTAATTACAGCAATTTCACCAGGCGCGTGAGGTACAAAATTTTGTTAAAGTAAGCTTGTTAATAGTTTTGGCAGTTCAACCTTCCAGGTTGTTACAGCCTGGAAGCCTGAAGTGCAAATCTTGTTACAGCCTGGAAGCCTGAAGTGCGAACTGTACCTCACTATCCTCATGCATTGCTGTAAATAATTTTTTAATTCAAGATACAAGCCTCCTTGAATAATGATTAATAATTAATTATTAAAGAATTCTTGCATTATTAATTGCTGAATCCAAGCCTCAGACTTGAGGCTAAGTTCAATAATTAACAATTAATAATTAATAATTACCTCTTCTTAAAAAGAAGAGGGTTGGTTAAAAAGGAAATTTTTTTCTTCTCTTGCTCGATTGGATATGGTTAGGTAACCCACCCATCCCACCCTTCGGGAAACTCCGTTAACGACCGCTTTTTTCTCCTTTAAAGGAGAGGCTTTAAACCTTGATTTTTCGGTAATTTTGACTTTTTAATTAATAATGCAAGAATTGTTTTGACCTCAATGGCAGTTACAATATACACTCGAATTGCAGTTCCAAATGCTATAGCGGATGGAATAGAGAGACCTTTGAGTAATTCCATTCAGGATAACCTGGAAAAGTGAGTTGATATTTATAGATGAATATTTGTCTATCAACTTACAAACTCTAGTTAATTTTTTGGAGATGTCCATTGTTTTTTGAAGGAATGATTACGGAAAATCAAAGTTAGCCTTTGTAGCTGTAGCTTGTAGAATTATGGTAAAAATTATTTTATTGAGCTATGACTTCTCCTAAAACAAACCAGCAGAATCAGATACCACAGCATTTTCAAGAAAGAATACAAGAAGCTAAAGATAAAAAGCTTAAGGAGTTGGACTTGAGCGGTTCTTCTAGTAGAGGTTATGAAAAATTAACTGAAATTCCTATAGAAGTTTGGGAATTAGAGCAGCTAGAAGTATTAAACTTAAGTAATAATCAATTAACAACTATTCCGGAATCAGTCGCTAAACTCACCAATTTAGCTTTGCTTGATTTAAGTATTAATCGGTTAACAAGTATCCCTGATTCAATCACTAAACTTACCAATTTAACTGAGCTTTATTTAAGAGCAAATCAATTAACAAACATCCCTGAATCGATCGCTAAACTTACCAATCTAACTCAACTTCATTTAAGTGGTAATCAGTTAACAAATATTCCCGATTCAATCACTAAACTTACCAATTTAACTCGGCTTAATTTAAGTAGTAATCAGTTAAAAAATATCCCTGATTCAATCACTAAACTTACCAATTTAACTCGGCTTGATTTAAGTAGTAATCAGTTAACAAATATCCCTGATTCAATCAGTAAGCTTTCTAATTTAACCTGGCTTGATTTAAGTATTAATCAATTAACAAGTATCCCTGATTCAATTAGTAAAACTCCCAATTTGACCAACCTTTATTTAAGCTTTAATCAATTAACTAATATCTCAGAATCAATTAGTAAAATATCCAGTTTAACCAACCTCTATTTCAGTAATAATCTATTGACAAATATCCAGGAATCAATCATTAAGCTATCCAAATTAACCTTTCTTGATGTAAATAATAATCCCCTCGAAACTCCGCCAATAGAGATTGCCAGAAAAGGAATAGAAGAAATTAGAAACTATTTCCAGCAAATACAAAAAGAAGGAATAGATCATATCTATGAAGCAAAATTACTAATTGTTGGAGAAGGGGGAGCTGGTAAAACAACTTTAGCTAATAAAATTCAAAATCAAAACTATCAACTACGAGAGGAAGATACAACTAAAGGAATTGAAGTTTATCAGTGGAACTTTCAGACAAAAAACCAACACAACTTTCAGATGAATATTTGGGATTTTGGCGGACAAGAAATTTATCACGCTACCCACCAATTTTTCTTGACCAAACGCTCGTTATATATCCTTGTTGCTGATACCCGCAAAGAAGATACAGACTTTTATTATTGGCTGAAAGTAGTAGAGTTATTAAGTGATAATAGCCCTTTATTAATTATCAAAAATGAGAAACAAGAACGGAAACGAGAAATTAATCAACGGGCATTGCAAGGGCAATTTACTAATATCAAAGAAATCTTAGCCACCAATCTTAAGACTAATCGAGGTTTAAAAGAAATTAGAAGAGAAATCCAACATCACACTGGTAAATTACCCCATATTGGTAGTCCTATTCCTAAAACTTGGAAAAAAGTGCGTGAAGTCTTAGAAACAGATGTTCGGAACTATATTAGTCTAGAGGAATATTTATCCATTTGCGAAAAGAATGGGTTTAAAAAACATCAGGATAAATTACAGTTAAGTGGCTATTTACACGATTTAGGAGTTTGTCTTCATTTTCGCGACGATCCTTTGTTAAATAAAATAGTTATTCTCAAACCAGAATGGGGAACAGCAGCAGTTTATAAAGCCTTAGATAATCCAAAAGTTTACGATAACTTTGGCAAATTTACTAAAGATGATTTAACCAAAATTTGGCATGAAGAAAAATATGTCAATATGCACGAGGAGCTACTGCAATTAATGATGAAATTTCAACTCTGTTATAAAATTCCTGGTACTTCTCAGACCTATATTGCCCCTCAACTTCTCACGGAAAATCAACCAGAATATGAATGGGATGAAAATAATAATTTGATTTTACGTTACACTTATGAATTTATACCCAAGGGAATTATTACTCAGTTTATTGTCGTGATGCACGAGTATATTAAACAACAGAAATATGTCTGGAAAAGCGGAGTTATTCTCCAGAAAGGTGTGGCGAAAGCAGAAGTAATTGAATATTACGCTAAGAGAGAAATAAAAATTAGGATTTCTGGGCAACAAAAACGGGATTTAATGACTATTACGACCTACGAATTGGATAAAATTCATAATTCTTATAATCGACTCAAATATAATAAGTTAATTCCTTGTAATTGTGAGACTTGTAAAAATAGCCAGAACCCACATTTTTACAAATTTGATAAATTAAAAGAATGGATTAGCAATGGCAGACTAAAAAATAACTGCGATAATTCTCCTTATTATGAAGTTGATATAAGGAGTTTAATTGATGATGTGATAGACAGCGATAAGTACGAGGGATTTTTACAATATAACCCTTATCCAAATGATATTTATATGAGGGATTCTGTAATAAATACTAACAATAATTTTATCGGCAATAAAACTATGACTAAAAAAATTGTCAACGACCAAAGTCGGAAAATCAAAAACCAAGACGGAAATGTTATGGGTAATGTATTTGGTGATGAGAGTAATATTCAAGGTAAAGTAATAGCAAATTCTGCTGAACCAGAAATAGAAAAACCTAAGAAATTTGGATTCTTAGATTCTTTAACTTGGATGCAGAATGGGCAAATTATTTTCTATTCATTATGTACAATCTTTGCTGTTATTGGCATTGCTATAGGGTTAATCTATCCGAAGCTATATCCAGATGGGTCTCCTAAATGGGTAGAGAAAATTCTAGATATATTTCCAGTTCCCCAAGTAGAAAAAGAATCTGATCAAAAATGATGAATCGTGAAAAATTTCGACTATTACTTCTGGAACCAGAGTTAATACTTTTTCTGAAGCACCCTGGCAGAAGAGATGAATCGTGAAAAATTTCGACTATTGCTTCTGGAACCAGAGTTAATACTTTTTCTGAAGCACCCCGCCAGAAGAGATGAATCGTGAAATTTTCTGACTATTACTTCTGGAACCAGAGTGAATACTTTTTCTGAAGCACCCTGCCAGAAGAGATGAATCGTGAAATTTTCTGACTATTACTTCTGGAGCCAGAGTTAATACTTTTTCTGAAGCACCCCGCCAGAAGAGATGAATCGTGAAATTTTCTGACTATTACTTCTGGAGCCAGAGTTAATACTTTTTCTGAAGACTCCGCCAAAAGAGATGAATCGTGAAATTTTCTGACTATTACTTCTGGAACCAGAATGAATACTTTTTGTGAAGCACCCCGCCAGAACAGATGAATCGTGAAAAATTTCGACTATTACTTCTGGAGCCAGAGTTAATACTTTTTCTGAAGCACCCCGCCAGAAGAGATGAATCGTGAAATTTTCTGACTATTACTTCTGGAGCCAGAGTTAATACTTTTTCTGAAGCACTCCGCCAAAACAGATGAATCGTGAAATTTTCTGACTATTGCTTCTGGAACCAGAGTTAATACTTTTTTTGAAGCACTCCGCCAGAACAGATGAATCGTGAAAAATTTCGACTATTACTTCTGGAGCCAGAGTTAATACTTTTTTTGAAGCACTCCGCCAAAACAGATGAATCGTGAAATTTTCTGACTATTGCTTCTGGAACCAGAGTTAATACTTTTTTTGAAGCACTCCGCCAGAACAGATGAATCGTGAAAAATTTCGACTATTACTTCTGGAGCCAGAGTTAATACTTTTTCTGAAGCACCCCGCCAGAACAGATGAATCGTGAAAAATTTCGACTATTACTTCTGGAACCAGAGTTAATACTTTTTCTGAAGCACCCCGCCAGAAGAGATGAATCGTCAAAAATTTCGACTATTACTTCTGGAACCAGAGTTAATACTTTTTCTGAAGACTCCGCCAGAGTCAGAGAAGATGAATCGTGAAAAAATATCGTTATTCTTTGATTAAGTCAGTGCTCTACTAGAATTGACATACTCCCGACGTTGCCCTTACGGGTTCTATAGGGATTCTTCAGTCTGGGAAACCCTGACCGCTGTTTAGATAGAGGTGATGTCCTCCCCCTGTGTTGACATTAATAATAACAAAATGCTCCTAGCTTGTGTCTTGGGCATATGAACGTTTAGCTTATGAAGGTACCCGAATGCTGGCCCTGGCTTTCCCATACGACGCTCCCCCTCCCCCCTTTCCAAGGGGGGTTAGGGGGGATGGAGAGCGCGGGACTTCCCGCCAGGAAAGTAAAAAATAGCAATTAACGCCACACCAACATCTGCAAAGACTGCTTCCCAAATACTTGCCAACCCAACCATTCCCAATAAAATAAATAAACCTTTTACTCCCAAAGCAAAACCAATATTCTGCCAAACAATACGACGAGTTTTCCTGCCAACTTTTATTGCTTCGGCAACCTTAGAAGGAGCATCAGTCATAATCACAACATCTGCAGTTTCGATCGCTGCATCGGAACCCATGCTACCCATTGCCATACCAACATCGGCACGAGCAATAACGGGAGCATCATTAATTCCATCTCCAACAAAAGCAACTTTTCCATTAGAGTTGTTGGAGTAATTTTTCAATGGCAGTAACTTTATCTTCTGGCAATAATTCTGCTTGATAATCATCTAAACCTAGATTTTTTGCTACCCGTTGAGCAACACTTTGATTATCTCCAGTTAGCATCACAGTTTTTTCTACCCCCAAATTTTTTAGAGATTTAATTGCCGCAGCAGAATCTAATTTAACTTGGTCAGAAATTGCGATATAACCAACATATTTACTATCAACTGCTAAATGAACTGCCGTATCTCCAATATCGCAAATATCGTATTCAATATCTTCTAAATGTAAGAGGCGATCGCCTCCAGCAATAACTGTTTTATTTCCAACTTTTGCTTTAATTCCACATCCAGCAATTTCTTGATATTCTGACACGTCGGAATTATCTATTTTGGTGGAATTATATTTAGAAACTGCTTGAGCAATAGGATGATTTGATAAAGATTCAACTTTGGCTGCCACTTCTATTAATTCTGGTTGAGTCAAGCCATTTTTTGTCACAATATCTGTCACCTGAAGTTGACCTTCTGTTAAAGTTCCAGTTTTATCAAAAAACACAGTTTTAATAGCAGCTAAATCATCTAAAAATGTCGAACCTTTAACTAAAATTCCTCGTTTAGCAGCTCCACCAACTCCACCGAAGTAACCCAAAGGAATACTAATTACTAATCCACAAGGACAGGAAACAACTAATACAATTAATGATCGATTTATCCAATCAGCATAAGTCGCATCAGAGATAAATAGAGGAGGCAAAAGAGCGATCGCTAAGGAAATAAAGACAACTACTGGAGTATAGTATCTGGCAAAAGTTGTCATAAATCTTTCTGTTTTAGATTTCTTAGTTTTGGCAGTTTCAACTAATTCTAAAATTCGAGCAATTGATGACTTGTCAAAAGGTTTAGTAACCCGAATTGTTAATAATCCCGTTTGATTAACCATCCCTGCTAATATTGTTTGCCCAACTGTGAAAAATTTAGGTATTGATTCTCCAGTTAAAGCTGAGGTATCAACTTGGGAATTGCCAGAGATAATTTCACCATCTAAAGGAATTTTTTCTCCTGGTTTAACGACTATTTGACTGCCAACTTCTACTTTTTCAGGAGATACTTTTTCCAGAGAATCATTAATTTTTAAATTTGCATAATCAGGACGAACTTCTAATAATGACTTGATAGAATTACGGGAACGTTTAACGGAATATTCTTGGAATGTTTCCCCAATTTGATAAAACAACATTACTGCCACTGCTTCCGGTAATTTATCAATAGCGATCGCTGCTAATGTCGCCACAGTCATTAAAAAATTTTCATCAAATATTCTGCCTTTCAAAATGTTTTTTCCCGCACTAGAAAGTACAGTCCATCCACTATATATATATATGGGAATAAACACTATATATTTTCCTATTCCATAAACAGTATTTTGTAATTGTTGATAGAAAATTAAACATCGGAATATTGTACAACCTGGGTTCTAAG
>NZ_JAAHHT010000325.1 GCF_010672085.1 Okeania sp. SIO3I5 | reverse complement strand
TGAAGTTGGCGTAGTTCTGTTCTTTGACTAGGCGTACTACTGCTTTATGGATGATGCTGGTTCCTTTGGGTTTTCCTGTGGAACCTGATGTGTACATTAAATACGCTAAGTTTTCTGAACTGATATTATCTGTCTTCAGGTTGACTTGAGAATATTCTTCTATTTGTTTTTTGTCTGTGTCTACACAGACTATTTGTGCATTCGTTGAGGGTAGAGATGTTAATAGTTTTTGATTTGTTAATAATACTTCTACTCCTGAGTCTGCCAACATATAACTCAATCTTTCTGTGGGATAGTTGGGGTCTATTGGTACATAAGCTCCTCCTGCTTTTAGTATTCCTAATATTCCGAGTATCATCTCTACTGAACGTTCTAGACATATTCCCACTTTGACTTCGGGAGATACTCCTAAGTTTTGCAGGTGATGTGCTAGTTGATTAGCTTTTTTGTTGAGTTGTTGATAGGTTAATTGTTGCTCTTTATATACTATCGCTATTGCGTCTGGAGTAACTTCTACCTGTTCTTCAAATAGTTGGTGAGCGCATTTATCTTTGGGGTATTCACTTTCAGTATCATTCCACTCTACTAATAATTGATGGCGTTCTGATTCAGTTAATAAAGAAACTTTTTCGTAGCGTTCTTCTGGTTGAGTTGCCATTGCCATCAAAATTGCACTGTAATAACCGCTAATTCTTTTGATCTGCTCTGAACTAAACTTGTCTAGAGTGTAATTGAGAACTAAGCATATTTGAGATGTTGTAGAGTTAGTCGAAAATTGAACTGCCAATGGAAAATTTGTTTGCTCAAAAAATTGCACTCCTAATAATTTCAACTTATCGATACTAGATAAACGCTGATAAACATGAAAATTGACATAGTTAAATATTGTCTCAAACAGAGAATCCCCTAATTCTAAATCCTGCTGCACTTGTGCCAAAGGGTATTGTTGAAAAGGCAAAGACTCTCGTTCTTGTTCAAAAGTTTGTCTGATTAACTCAATCCAACTTCCTCCATTAAGATGCGATCTCCAAGGTATGGTATTAAGAAATACACCGAGCATTCTTTCGCTATCTTCCTCAGCAGGTCTTCCATGAGTTGCTACCCCTGTAATGATATCTGTTTGGTTGCTCAAAAAGGCGATCGCTCTTAAATGTGCTGCTAACAAAACACTTTTGAGAGGTACTCCAATTCTTCTTGCTAGTTCTTTGAGTTTTATTGATAAATCTGCTGAAATCTCTACTTCCTGTACTTTTACCTGTTCGAGTGAATTATGTTTTTGAGCAGATGTCTGAAGGGATAACTTAGTTACAGTAAAGTCTGCTAGTTTTTCTCGCCAATATTTTTGTTGTTCCTGAGACTGTAATATTTCCTGTTCTACAGCTACATAATCTCGAAGTGTTATACTTGGCGGTGTTTGCAGAGGCGATACTTTCTCTCCTAGGAGAAACAAATATTGTTGAAGTAATTCTGTCATTAGAGTTGCTACGCTCCAACCATCCAAAATCGAATGGTGACAGTTAAGGGTTAGATTAAAAGTTTCACTACTGCGTATATGAATATGAAAGCTAAACAGTGGTGCGTTCTCCCACACAAAGGGATTTTGTTTCTCTTGCTCTATCCAAGTAGCAATAGTGTTTTCTTGTTCATCTAATGATAAGTCACTGATGTCATCTACTGGCAACTCAATTATTACTTGAGAATGAACCAATTGCAGTGGTTGTGAAAATTGAGTCAGAGAAATGCTAGTACGCAAGACTGGATGACGAGCGACAATTTCTTTGATCGTTGAATGTAAAATTTCGATGTTCAGAGGAGCTTGGAGAAAATAGCTGAGAAGATCGTGATAAACCCCACTCGTTGGCGCATATTCGCTATGGAAAACCATTCCCAACTGTAACTTTGTCAATGGATAAGCATCTTCAATTCCATTTGGTAAAGATTGACGATCTTCTTCGCTAATTAAACTAAAAGGAGCTGTTTTCACTCTATTGAGAGATAACTCGGAGCGATGGAGTACCTTAACAAGATCATTGATTGTTTGATGTTTAAATAACTGTTGTAAGGAAAATTCTAGCCCACTTTTCTTAGCTAGAGCTAACACTTGCACGCTTAGTAAGGAATCCCCCCCGAGTGCAAAAAAGTTATCATAAACTCCCACTTCTTCTACTGCAAGCACTTTAGACCAAATTTCTGCTAGCAGTTCTTCTTCAATAGTTCTCGGTGCAACAAAATTAGTTTTTAATTCTGAGGATTGTACATCTATTTTACTAAGTGCTTTACGGTCTATTTTACCATTGGGTGTGAGGGGTAAATTTTCTAAAAAGAGAAAAGCTGATGGCACCATGAATTCTGGTAGCTTTTGTTGGATATCCTCTCTTAAGCGATCGTTTGTGAGCGATTGCTCTGAAGTGACTAGATAAGCTACTAATTGTTTGTTTCCAGGAATATTTTCTTTAACTAGAACTACTGCTTGTTGAACTTGAGGGTGACTATTGATAACCGTTTCTATTTCTCCTATTTCTATGCGGAAACCCCTAATTTTTACTTGATTATCTATACGTCCGAGATATTCAACTTCACCATTAGCTAAATAACGCGCTAAATCTCCTGTTTTATAAAGACGACCGTTTCCAAAGGGATTAGAAATAAATCTTTCTTCTGTTAGTTCTGTTCGGTTGAGGTATCCTCTCGCTAAACCATCACCTCCTACATACATTTGTCCAGTAACTCCGATGGGAACTGGTTGTATGTTTTCATCTAGGATATAAATTTGTAAATCTGGAATCGGACGACCGATCGCACTACCACTGCTATTAAGATCGTTAATAGTTAAAGGTCGATAAGTTACATGAACAGTTGTTTCTGTAATGCCATACATATTTACCAACTGGGGACTTTCTTCTCCATGTTTGTCAAACCAGGGTTTTAAACTTTGTATTTCTAATGCTTCCCCACCAAAAATTACATACCTTAAATTTAGTTTTAATCCTTTTAATTGTATATCCTCAGTTTTTTCAACTGCAATTAATTGACCAAAAGCAGATGGAGTTTGATTGAGAACTGTTACTTTTTCTGTTGATAGTAATTTGTAAAATGCTTCAGTATCTCTACTTATCCAGTAGGGAACAACTACCAGACGTCCGCCATAAATTAAAGCTCCCCAAATTTCCCACACTGAAAAGTCAAAAGCGATCGAATGGAAATTAGTCCAAACATCATTTTCATTGAAGTTGTACCAAGACTGAGTTGCTGCGAATAAACGAATAACATTTTTATGCTCAATCAAAACCCCTTTTGGTTTTCCTGTAGAACCTGAAGTATAGATTATATAAGCCAAATTATCTGAACTTACATTAATATCTAAATTTGATTCACTCTGTTGTTTAATTATCTCCCAATCTTTATCCAAACACACTATCTGCGAACTAGATGAGGGTATTGATAATAATAATTCTTGTTGGGTTAGTAACACTTTTATTCCCGAATCATCCAACATATAACTCAATCTTTCTGCTGGATATTTCGGGTCTAAAGGTACATAAGCTCCTCCTGCTTTAAGTATTCCTAATATTCCTATGATTATTTCTAGGGAACGTTCTACACATATCCCCACCAAAACTTCAGGTTCTACACCTAAACTTTGAAGGTAACGAGCTAGTTGATTAGCTTTAATATTTAATTCCTGATAAGTTAATTGTTGTTCTTCAAAAACTACAGCAACAGCATCCGGAGTAAGTTCTACTTGTTTTTGAAATAACTGATGAATACATCTATCTTTTAAATATTTCCTATCAGTATCATTCCACTCTACTAACAATTTATGACGTTCTAATTTTGTTAATAAAGGTAACTCATTTACAGCCATTTGAGGATTAGCAACAATGGCAGATAATAAGTTTTCAAAATGTAGAGCCATTCGCTCAATAGTTGAGGAATCGAATAAATCCGTATTATATTCCCATTCTCCGTATAATAAGCCTATATTTGTTTCTGAAATTGATAAAGTTAAATCAAATTTAGCTATGGGAAAATCTTGTTCTAACTGACTCAAAGTCAACTCTGGTAATTCTAAAATAGAATCGCCAGAGGCGTTTTGCAACACAAACATTACCTGAAATATGGATGAATGACTTAAAGACCTTTGTGGTTTTAAAGCTTCAACAATAAGTTCAAAAGGTACATCTTGATGTTCGTAAGATTTTAATGTGCTTTCTTTAATTTGTTTAAGTAACTGTTCAAAACTGGGATTATTTTCTAGATTATTTCTATAGACCAATGTATTGACAAAAAAGCCGATTAATGGTTCTATTTCTTTGTAATTACGATTAGCTATTGGCGAACCTATTAAAATATCTGACTGTCCGCTGTAACGATATAGCAGAGTTGCAAATCCTGCTAACAAAGTCATAAATAATGTAGTTCCCGACTTTCTTGAAAGTAGTTGTAATTTTTCAGTTAAGTCCTGATTTAAGCTAAATCTATGTCTTTGACCAACGTATGTTTGTACACTTGGTCTAGTTCTGTCTGTTGGCAGTTGTAATAATTCTGGAGCATCTTGCAATTCCTGCTTCCAGTAGTTGACTTGAGCTTCTAATCTTTCCTCACTTAACCATTGTCTTTGCCAAATAGCAAAATCTGCATATTGAATAGATAATTCTGGTAAAGATGATGGAATTTTTTCACAAAAAGCTTGATATAAAGTCGATATTTCTTGAGTAAAGATTCCCATTGACCAACCATCAGAAACAATGTGGTGCATTGTTAATAGCAATACATATTCTCTACTTGATATTTGTAAGAGACTACATCTTATTAAAGGTGATACTTCTAGGTCAAAGGGAGTAGAAGCTTCTGCGGTTACTTGTTGCTCTAGAACTTTTTTTCGTTCAATTTCTTCTAGATTTTGTAAGTCTATTACCTTAATTTTTAAGGTAGCTTCTGGATGAACTATTTGTCTTGCTTGACCGTTTATTGTGGAAAAGCTAGTTCTTAATACTTCATGTCTTTGTACTATTTTCTCGAGAGTTTTTTGGAGAGCATTTATATCTAAATTACCATTAATACTAATAGCCAAAGGTATATTATAGGTAGCTGAATTTCCTTCTAATTGATTCAGAAACCAAAGTCTTTCTTGTGCAAAAGATAAAGGTAAATCTTTGTCTCTAGGTACAGCTTTAATTTCTGGAAGAGTAGTATCTGAGACTCCACTTACTTTTTGTAAAAATGTCACAATTTCAGCTTTATTTTCGCCGATTTTTTGACGGAGTGCAGCCGTTAAAACTCCTTCAGGAGCGCTACAACGTAATTTTTCTCCATCGACTGAAAGTTTAATATTTAGTTGATGGAGTTCAGAGAGAAAGTCAATCAAGTTTAAGTTAGTCATTTTTAAAATTCTATCTCCTCAATATTTGCATCATGTCCGGATAATCAGTGATAAAAAAGTTTTTGTTTGTATAGCAACCCTAAACTAGATTCTAACATTTTACCGAAAAATTTTGGTTTAAAGTCTCCCGTTTTAAGGGGATAATAAATAAAAATTTTCCTTTGAGTCAATCCTCTTCTTGAAAAGAAGAGGTAATTATTATATCAAATCCGTTTGATTCGGTATAAAAAAATGTTTCATCTTCAGTCATTGCCAAATCTTTCTAAATTCTCCTCCTTCTTAACTCCTGACTCCTGACTCCTGACTCCTTATCTAATTACACCAATGCTACCGGATTTGATATTAGACATATCTAGAAAAGAGGGAACAGGGAACAGGGAACAGGGAACAGGGAACAATAATTGATAATTTCTGGATAAGAATTAATTTTATTTTTGATTTTTGGAGATGTCTATTAATTATTCATTATTCATTATTCATTATTAATTGTTGAACGTAGGGGTTTGGTTTCCAAATCCCTTATGCGCTTGGGTTTGGAGACCAAACCTCTACTACGGACTTTAATTATAACTATTCAACCGGACATGATATTATACCATGTCCGGATAAGAGCGTGATAAAAATACTTCTTTCTCCTGGTACATTCTTTTCTCCTGTCTCCTGTCTCCTGTCTCCTGTCTCCTCCATTTTTATTTATAACTATTCAACCGGACATGATATTACATCTGAATTTAGGGTTGAATCTTCTCCTTCGCTTTTAAAATTCTATCTCCTCAATATTGACATCTGAATTTAGAGTTGAATCTTCTCCTTCGCTGAGAACTGTATCAATAATGGTTTGTAACTGGGTTAATTTTTGAGCAAGTTCTGCTACCGTTGGAAATTCAAAGATTGTTTTTATGGGAATCATTTCTATTTCCAAAGCTTCTTTGAGTTGAGAAACTAATTGGGTAGCAAGTAAGGAATGCCCCCCTAAATCAAAGAAATTATCATAAATTCCTACTTTAGCTACTCTGAGAACAGATGCGAAAATATTGGCTATCATTTCTTCAGTTTCTGTTCTCGGTGCTATGTATTCCTCACCCTGCTTAATTTCAACCTCTGGTGCTGGTAATGCTTTCCTGTCTATTTTGCCGTTGGGTGTCAAAGGTAGACTTTCTAAAAAGACAAATACAGATGGTACCATATATTTTGGTAGCTTTTGTTTGATATCTTCTTTTAATTCACTGCTGTTTAGGGACTGATCTTCAGGAACGACATAAGCTACCATAAATTTATTTTCCGAACTATCTTCCCTGACTATAACTACTGCTTGTTGAATTTGAGGGCGATCGTTGAGAACTGCTTCTACTTCTCCTAACTCAATACGGAAACCTCTAACTTTAACTTGATTGTCAATGCGTCCTATAAATTTTATATTTCCATCTGGTAAATAACAAGCTAAATCTCCTGTTCGGTAAAGAGAACCCACAGCAAAAGGATTGGGAATGAATTTCTCAGTTGTTAATTCAGGACGGTTAAGATAACCTCTCGCTAAACCATCTCCACCAATGTACATTTCCCCTGTGACACCTATCGGTACCGGTTGAAGATTGTTATCTAAAATATAAATTTTCGTGTTTCCGATTGGACGACCAATGGAAATTTGCTCGCTCCCATCATCTATCTCCGCTACAGTAGCACAAACTGTAGACTCGGTAGGACCATAAGCATTAAAGAAATGACGACCGACAGACCATTGATGCGCCAACTCCCTTGGACAAGCTTCTCCTGCGACAATTATCTTATCCAAAGTTGGTAATTCAGAAGAAGGTAATACAGCTAAAGCAGATGGAGGTAACGTGACATGAGTTACCCAAGAGCGCTCCATAATTTGTTTCAAATCATCTCCTGGCAATAATTGAGAAGCTTCTCCCAAAATTAATCTGGAACCGTGGGTGACAGCCATAAATATTTCCCAAACTGAAGCATCAAAACTTATCGAAGCAAATTGTAGGATACGACTTTCGGGCGTCACCTCAAACAAACGTTTTTGTTCTTGAACTAGGTTACATAAACTCTGATGCTCAATAGCAACTCCCTTCGGTTTTCCTGTAGATCCGGATGTATAAATAACATAAGCCAAATTCTTTGAACTTACCCCTGTATCTAGATTCGATTGACTCTGTTGCTCTATGAGTTTTTGGTCTCTGTCTAAACAGACTATTTGTGCAGTGGTTGAAGGTATTGAGGATAATAGTTTTTCAGTAGTTAACAACACCTTAATCCCAGAATCATTCAACATATAACTCAATCTTTCTGTGGGATAGTTGGGGTCTATTGGTACATAAGCTCCACCCGCTTTCAGTATCCCCAATATTCCTACTATCATCTCCACTGAACGTTCCAGACAAACTCCCACCTTAACTTCTGAGGATATTCCTAAACTTTGCAGGTAATATGCTAGTTGATTAGCTGTGTTGTTTAATTGCTGATAAGTTAATTGTTTCTCCTCAAAAACTAATGCTATGGCGTCTGGGTTCAATTCTACCTGCTCTTCAAATAGTTGGTGAGCGCATTTATCTTGTGGATATTCTGTCTGTGTATTATTCCATTCTACTAATAGTTGATGGCGTTCTGTTTCTGTTAACAAAGGCAACTCACCCACCATTTGTTCTGGGTTTTCTACGATGGCAGAGAAAATAGTATCTAAATGTCCTAATAACCTCTCAATAGTCTCTTTCTCAAAAACAACAGTATCATAACTAATTCTTACCAATAACTTATCTCCTGGCACTGCCACTACAGTTAGTGGATAATTAGTATGTTCAAAACCCCCACTCGAACTTAATTGTATCGAATCTTTTTCACTTTCTTGATTCTTCTGCATCGGATAATTCTCAAAGATAACAATACTCTCAAACAAAGGCATCCCCCCAGGAATCTCACTCCTTGATTGAACCTCAAACAAAGGAGTATAAGAATAATCCTGTACTTTCAACATCGACTCTTGAATTCCTTCTAACCAAGAAATCAAGTTTTCTTCCTGAGATATCCTCACCATTAAAGGTAGAGTATTAATAAACAATCCCACCATCTTTTCGACCCCAGAAATATTACCAGTCCTACCAGAAACCGTCACCCCAAAAACAACCCGCTCTTCCCCACTATAACGACTCAATAAT
>NZ_JAAHHT010000324.1 GCF_010672085.1 Okeania sp. SIO3I5 | reverse complement strand
GGAGTAAGGAGTAAGGAGTAAGGAGTAATATCAAATCCGGTTGAATACAAGAGTGTATTGTTGGGGGAGATGGTCCGATTGTCCGATTTAATAATGAACATATACTATATAACCGGATTCTATATAACCCCTCCCAGGAGGGGAAGACAGGAGGAATGGGGTAGGGACGTTGCATGCAACGTCCCTACAGAAGGCAGGAGTCAGAATTTAATTCGTGATTTTTCTTCCTCAGTCAACCCTTTCATCCTCACATGCATTTTGATGAAGCAGCTCACGCACCAGGTATTTCTGACGAGAAAAAAGGCGCTGAACCTTTAGGAGTCAATACTTTTAGATTTAATCAGCACGCCCTAAATAGTTAGGTGAATATTATAACCAGGTTTAACATTTTAACAGGGAAAAAGATTCAATTTAGTTATTACTTACTATAACTTTTTTGCTCAATTTATAAATTTTCCTTGGTTCAAATCTAAGTGGGATGAACAGTAAATTCAATATTCTGCAAACTTTAAAATAGGTAATATCAAATCCGGTTGAATACTTATTATATAGTTGGGGATGGGGAGTGTGGAGAGTTTGAATTAATTATAGAATTATCAACATATATCATATAACCCGATTCTATATAATTACTTTATTAGTTTACCAAAAATGACAGCAGTTGTGGAGTTAGTGAGGTACAAAGTTTGATCAGTTTAGTAATAGGAAAGAGAGATTAGTCTAGAACTGTACTTCACTATTTGTCTTAAGTATTGTAAGTTAGCTATTAAAACTGAAATTTATGGATCAACCTCGGGTAGTTTACTATAACTTCGTTAATTTTGAAGTATGTGATAAGTTTTATTAAATTTAGTTGCACCTGTAGGATACTCTAACGCAAGATCAAAATAGTTTTTTCAATAAAAATCTATTTTAGATTGGTTATATAAATATGAATATTTTTCTTCCTTTGGCTCCTCGTTACCGTCTAGACGATCGCTCTCCTTGGCTAAAAGGAATTGATCCTAGCAGGAATTATTGGATTCACATTAATGGAGAAAAAACACTAACAGGGGTGATTCCTGGTCTAATAGTTTCTTCATTAGAAGAGTTTAAACAAAATATTCTCAAATTTCAAGCCCTAGAATCAGGGGCACATATGAAAATAGAGAGAGCTGTAGAAAGCTGCTATATATACTGCATTAGTCAAAACTGCTATGCGGTTGAATGTTATTTCAATGGTATATTAGTATGCCATATATTTGACAAAGAAACTTTAGAGAGCTTATTAATTACAAGTCATCCTGACTGGAAATGTCCTTCTAAAGATGTGGAACTAGGACGAGAAATTTTAGATCGTTCCTTACAAGTATCGACTATAGCTTGACATACTCCCGACGTTGCCCTTTTAAGGGCATCGCGGGATTCTTCTTGATACTCAATTGATTCAAAATCTAGAAATTTATGGTACTGAGTATCAACAGGGTGAATTAGCAGGATATGAATTGAGAGAATATTTGTTAGAAGTTAGGGGGTCGAACTTGCGCTTCCACAAGTGGCAAAACTAATACACCAGGCTAAAATAGAAGATATTCACCCCAAGTCGAAAGGAGGCTCAGACAGAGTACCTAACTTAACTGTTGCCTGTAGTAAATGCAACCAACTTAAGAGTAACCAAGATGTCAAAGAATTCTTATCTGGTTTCCCAGAATTATTAAAGCAAATACTTACCCCTTGCCAGATTACCTTTAAAAGATGCACTACTCGGTTAATTCTACTGGATGGAAATTGTTCAAGACTTTAAAGACTAATGAGTTGAGGGTAATTACATAAGCGCGGGGGAGAAACAAAATTTAACCGCTAGAGAAGGCAGAAGTTACCTTCATCGCACTGCATAGACGCGGCTTGATAAGGTGAAGTGAATCAGTTAGATTTTAAGACAACTCAAGCTTTAGCTGCTATTTGCAAAGGGCAAGGAGGTAGACAAAAAGCAGCGGTAAATAAATATGGCTACCCCATCAGGTATAACCCACTCAAACCAATCAAAGGTTGGAATAGTGGAGACGAACGCATTGAATATGGACACTGGAGTTGTAGGTAGAGTTAATCCTCACTCACGCATCAAATAGTTTTAATTTCACAGTCCCTGGACAGAAAGCAAAAAGTGTTAAAGTCAAGCAAATTAAAAGTTGTACATCAAAAAGAGGGTTATACCTATACATTTTGTCCACAGTTGTCCATAAATGTCGAGGAAAATGCCGTCTAAAACTTAACAGATCGATGAAATCCCCTATTAGCAGTAGTCAAATCAAACAAAAAACCCTAGAAATGGGATTTCACAAGGTTGGGATAGCTTCAGCTAATGAATTTGGCTCAGAAATAAATAGATTACAAAGGTGGTTAAATAAAGGTTATCAGGCAGATTTAGAATGGATGGCTAATCCTAAACGTCAAGATTTGAAGGGAGTTATGCCAGAGGTAGAGTCTGTTATTTGTCTGGCACTCAACTATTACACGCCACATCAACATTCTGAAAATAGTGAGATTGGC
This sequence comes from Okeania sp. SIO3I5, assembly GCF_010672085.1. Taxonomy (GTDB): domain Bacteria; phylum Cyanobacteriota; class Cyanobacteriia; order Cyanobacteriales; family Microcoleaceae; genus Trichodesmium. The sequence continues at coordinate 6,076 of NZ_JAAHHT010000324.1, read as the reverse complement.
AAAATTTCTCGCTATGGCTGGGGTAGAGATTATCATAAAGTTATCCACAAAAAGTTAAAAAGTCTTGCCAAATGGCTGCAAGAGCAAGACAAGAATATTTTAACTCGCTATTATGTAGATACTGGCCCTATTATGGAAAAAGCATTGGCGGAGCAAGCTGGATTGGGTTGGATAGCAAAAAATGGTAATCTGATTACTAGGGAATATGGTTCATGGGTATTTTTGGGGGAAGTGCTGACGAACTTAGAGTTGACAAGCGATCGCCCCCATACTGAACATTGTGGTAGTTGTACTCGTTGTCTGGAAGCTTGTCCGACTAATGCAATTGTAGAACCTTTTGTTGTTGATGCCAATCTTTGTATTGCTTATCATACAATTGAAAATAGAAATCCAGAACTCCCTGCACATATTAAGTCAAATTTAAAAGGGTGGGTTGCAGGTTGTGATATTTGCCAAGATGTTTGTCCTTGGAATCAAAGATTTGCTCAAGAGACAAATATTGATGAGTTTCAACCCTACCCTGATAATTTAACACCTCAGTTAACAGAACTAGGAGAGATATCAGAAGAAGATTGGAATAGGCAGTTTCCCGCATCTGCATTGCGACGAATTAAGCCAAAAATGCTGCAACGAAATGCTCGTGCTAATCTTGAATAATAGGACTATTGTAATGAATAATGAATAATGAACAATGCATAATGGAAAAAAATTTTAGAGCTGATTTATACAGTAAATATTAAGGCGCTGAATCACTTACTAAATTTAGCTTTGAGGATTTTTGTCAAGTAAAGTTATAATTGCTAACAGCCAGGTAATATAAGACTTTTGCTGAAGTTTACAAATCAGCTCTTAATTATTAATTGTTAATTATTAATTATTAATTATTAAATCCTACTCCCTATTTGATAATGATAAAAATAGTTATTTTTGATTTTGATGGTACATTAGCAGATACTTTCGATCTGATTTTTGCGATCGCAAATCGTCTATCAGTTGAATTTGGATATAAACAAGCTAATAAAGAAGAAATCCCAGAAATTGAAAAGTTAAATCCGCTAGAATTGATTAATCAGTCAGGAATATCTATTTTTAAAGTACCTTTTTTGCTGAAAAGAATTAGAGCTGAATTTAAAAAAGAAATTAATGATGTAGGATTATTTTCTGGGATTAAAGAAGCTTTGTTAGCTCTGAAACTTCAAGGCTATAAAATAGGAATAATTACTTCTAATGGTCAAGAAAATGTAGAATATGTTTTGCAAAAATATGATTTGTTGATTTTTGATTTTATGGATTCAGGTACAACACTTTTTGGCAAGCATAGAGTCATCAAAAAATATTTAAAATCAGAGAACATTCAGCCAGAAGAAATGGTTTATGTTGGAGATGAAACTAGGGATATTAATGCTGCTAAAAAAGCTAAAATTAAGGCAATAGCTGTGACTTGGGGTTTTAATTCTAGAGAAGCTTTATCTGAATATCAGCCAGATGCTTTGGTTGATCAACCACAAGAATTAATTGAAGTAATTAATAACTTTTGAAGCTAACATAATATGGATACACATACCAATGGGGGAGTGCTTTGTGGAGAAGGTGTTAAGGGCTGTAGAATCGAGAAATCCCATATTGAAACCTTACGGTCTCCGGCGCTCCTTGTTTATCACTCGAGCAATTCAGAGTTGCGATTTCTCCAGCTTATGAGTGAATCTTCAATTTTGCTTGCTAAACCAAAAGGAAAACCCGGTTCTCGATATAAATTACTGGGAATTTTACCTTTGATTTCTTCATGGAACTCGGGGAGCTCGCTCCAATGGCGACCGCATTGCAAATGGTGAGCTGTATGGTAGCCCAAATTACAAGTTAATAAGTTGTACCAGCGATTGGTAATGTTATAGGTTGCTTTATAGGGGTCTTGTTCGTCCAAACCTGCATGATGATAGTAAGTCTCACGAATAGTCATAAAAAATAATATAATCATTGGTATTATAAAAATGACTAAAGTTCTGAGCCAATTTATCCAAGCCAGCAAACCTAGGACTAAAGCTGTGACGGCCATATTTTGAATGAGCTTATTACGAGACTTGGAGTGACGTTTACCAACTGCCAGTGCAAGAGGGTAGGCCAGAATTCCCACCTTGAAAGTATATTCCCAATGGGACATTAATCTCCCACTTTTTGTCTTCCAAGCCGATTCATCCTTAGATTGATCTAAGTAGTTAAGGTGGTGTCCTAGGGTATGGTGCAGCACCCAAGCTTCTCCCACAATGCCTGTATTTAACCCCATGATTAATTCAATCAGACGGTTAGCCCAAGAAACTTTAAAAAATAAATAGTGTTGATGATTATGGTTCCAACAGCAGATAAAACCTTTGACATATAGACTGACTGTTGCCCAAACAATAGGAATGACAATTGAAGGGCTAAATAAAAAAACGACTAAATCAATTCCAAAAACAAAGATAATGATTGCAATCGGATAGTAATCAACTTTTTTTCTGACAAGCATTTTATACCATTAAGATAAGTGGACGGAGGTTTCCAGTATTGGTAATTTCTGATTGAGGGAAAAAGCAATAAATTCTCTATTGCCTATTTTCTCTTCATCATTTTCTATTAACGCACTTTTCTGCGCAAAGCTTCAACCCTGATTCCGCATTTCAATTTGCAACATCAAAAGTAGTATGAAGATTGGTGACTTGCTAAGTATTTATAGCAGGGAACAGGGAACAGGGAACAGGGAACAGGGAACAGGGAAGAATAATTGATAATTTCTGGATAAGAATTGATTTTATTTTTTATTTTTGGAGGTGTCTACTATGTAAATTATCTTTATTGACCTTTCTGATTCGTCAAATTCTGAGGATATATTAAGCATAAATATTTACTTAGTTGTTGATTTACTAAGTTAGCACTATGATTTCTTCCTGAATTCTGACTCCTTACCCCTGACTCCTTTTTTGTGCTACATTTTGAAGTGCGGAATGTAGGTTGAACATTAATCGGTTTAATCGGGAATATTCGCAACAAGTTCCAGAAAATTCTGACTTTCAAAGGCAAATTCTTTAATAATTGGACAATTGCTGGAGCGTCGCTGTTATAGACTTGCTTGATTTTACAGCGCTTTTCAGTTGAGTAGACCACAAAACTGTTGTAGGAGTAAGGAGTAAGGAGTTAGGAGTTAGGAGTAATGAGTTAAAGGCTAGTTTCATATTAATACAAATCTTCCATAAAAACCCCCGATCATTACAACTGTGGTCAAGAGAGCATGAAAACTGCTATAAGGGCGCGGACATTTCTAAATCCTCTTTGCGCAGCATGACCTAGGAAAAGTCTTTAAAAGTCTGCTTTTCCCTTTTCCCAGTTAAGTGTTCACGCTTCGCCTAGGGTTATACTTGTGACGATCTGCTTCATTGATTTGAAAAGCGCTGTAAAATATTCAGGACTTACGCAATTGAAAAATTCAACCCACTAGAACTTATTAAAAAGTTAGGTTTAACTAGGTTGATTAATAATTAACAAATTTTCTCGAACAAAATAAGCAGGATAAAAAACAAAATGACAGATTTCTGGAACCAAGTTTTAAACTTTGCAGAAACAACTACATTCAGAGTAGGGAATAAACTGTTAAAAGACTTTGGAAATGTCAAAGCAGATGAAAAAGCTGATGGTAGTTTAGTTACTAAATCTGATAAATGGGCAGATCGGGAAATTAGAGAAGCGATCGCTTCTACTTTTCCCACCCACGGAATTTTAACAGAAGAAAGTCAACAGATATTTCCTAGTAATGAATGGTGTTGGATTATCGATCCTTTAGATGGAACAACAAATTTTGCTAAAGGTGTGCCAATTTGGGGAATTTGTATGGGATTATTGTATCGAGGTACTCCTATATTTGGTTATGTAAGTTTGCCACCATTACATCAATCTTATTATGGTTTTTACGCTCAAGAAAATCAAACTTATTTCACTAATCCTCCAATCCCTAGAGCATTTTTAAATCATCGACAAATTCAGCCAATTAAAGACAGAATTAGTGGTAATCATTTATTTAATCTTTGCACTCGAAGTACAAGAATTATACCGCAACTTTCAACAAAAATTAGAATGATAGGAATGGCAAGTTATAACTTTTTACTTGTAGCTTCTGGCGCATCTGTTGGTGGGGTTGAAGCTACACCTAGAATTTGGGATATTGCTGCGTCTTGGGTAATTGCAAAAGCGGCAGGAGCAATTTGGATACCATTAGGATCAGGAGATATTTTTCCTTTAAAAATAGGCAAAGATTATTTGAGTCATCCCTTTCCTACTTTGGTTGTGGGAAATGAAGAATTAGTTCCCCATTTTTTGTCTATAGTTGAACCTTTAAGAAAATAATGTAAACAGTAAAATTATATTCTATCTCTAACCAATTCTTTAAATTTATTCCCTCAACTCTTGATATATCAGAATCATTATAAACCAGAGTTAAATTATGAGTTATTGCTGTTGCTGCAATGAGTATATCAGCATCTTGAATAGGTCTTCCTTTCCTTCTTAAATCTATGTGAATTTCCGTTGCTTTCTCAATAATTTATAAATTGTCTAAGAATAAAATTGTAACTTTTTGACAGAATCTGTTAAAAGTAGATAGTTTTCGAGTAGCATTCACATATAATAATCCTCTTTTGACTTCATAAAAGCTAATGCAGCTAATATAAATATTCTGTTTTCTAATATCTACCTCAATTAGTTTATCTATAATTTTTTGATTCTGATTTACAACTGCTGAAACTATATTAGTATCTAATAAATAATTCACTTTTCCCATCTCCCTTCTACTGCAGCATTAAACATTTCTTTTTCTTCTGGGGTAAAATCATCAAGTATTGTCGATAATAACTCTGTTGACATAACTCTCTCAACCCTTTCTTTTAGTTGTTCATCATTGAGAGGTAGAAGAATTTGAGGTGACACTCTATCTAATAATTTCGAGAAAGTCTCGATAAGTTCATCTCGATCTAATTCTTCTTGATAAAGACTATCATTGTCCATGACTTGGTGAATCATTTCTGAAATTATTTTAAGAACTGTATCCTTTTCTGTAGAAGCTAGAGTCATAATCTCCTCCTATAATTTTTTAATTATGGTTTACAACTGGTGAAACTATACTAATATTTAGTATATCACTTACCTTAATATATTTCTTCTACTTCAAAATTGCAGTAACTAAATTTGTATCTAGTAGATAACTTACCCTTTTTATTTCCCTTCTACTACTGTATTAAACATTTCTATTTGCTCTGGGGTAAAATGGAGAAATGTTAAAGAAGAAATTATAACTAACACACTTATGTTATTTAATTTTTGATGATACAGTTCTTGAGCATTGAACATAGTAATAAAATTGAGTTAGTCGGGCGACAGTGAGCGTGGTAATGAGCATAAAGTAGTTTGTGGCATAGGGATAGTAAATTGTATATATTTCAATCCAAAAATCGAACGATTTTGGCTCATAGATTATCGAATTTATGACCCAGATAGTGATCAAAAAATTTGAGGAAAGATCATGTAGAAGAAATGATTTTATGTGTGGCAAATCATAAAAAATTACCGAAACAATTAAACAATTAAATAATTAGATAATTCAGGTTAAAAGTCTCCCCTTTCCAGGGGAAAAAGCGGTCGTTAGCGGAGCTTCCCGAAGGGTGGGATGCGGAGGTTTCCTCCGCATATCCAATCGACCAAGAGAGCGGTTGTTAACGCAGTTTCCTGAAGGGTGGGATGGCGTTTAGCTAGCGTGGAGCATTCCCTATATATATGAAAGTTTTGCGCTAGCTAAACGCCATATCCAATCAACCAAGAGAAATAAATTTTTTCCTTTTAGTCAATCCTCTCCCTTTTTTTGCTCTGCTTTATAAACATCTTTCTCTTTTCATAAAACTTGACAACATAGACAAGTTATGTTTAATTCTTGAATCGGGTTTTTCAGGAGAAAAGAGTATTTTTCAATACACTTTTTTATGAATGTAGACAGAATTCTTCCTCCCCCTCCCCATCCTCCCCCTCCCCATCCTCCCCCTCCTCCCCCTCCTCCCCATCC
>NZ_JAAHHT010000323.1 GCF_010672085.1 Okeania sp. SIO3I5 | reverse complement strand
TCCCGGTTATCTCGTTATGAGAATGAGATGGATATGACTGTCATCGAACGGCAACCGGGAGCGGACGACCTTCCCGACACTGCATCGGAGTATTTGTTACCGGAGGCGGAATGGGTATTTTTGACGGCGACTTCTATTGCTAATAAAACTTTTCCTCGGTTAGTGGAGTTGGCAAAAAATTCTCAGTTAGTTTTGATGGGTCCGACTATGCCTTGGTTAGCAGAGTTAAAGGAATTTGGGATTGATTATTTGGCAGGAGTTACTGTTAGTAATGCTGAAGTTTTAAGACAAACTGTTGCTGAAGGTGGAGGGGTAAGAATTTTTGAAACAGGTGTACAATATCAAGTGTTAAAGTTGTAGTAAGTTATGGCTGCTAAAGATATTTTCCATATTTGTAATTGTCAATATCTATAGTAGAATAACTCTCAAGAGAAAATCAGGACAAAAAACACAGGTAACGCCCGGCTTTCATTCCGACGCTCCCCCAATAGCTGCCGCTAGGCGAGACAACGGGAGAGCGCGGGACTTATCGCCAGGAGAGTTAAATTTTTACTTAAATGAAATTACTAATAATCAACGCACATCTAAAATACCCAGGTTTGTCTGAAGGTAAATTGAACCTGACTCTGATGAACCTCGCTAAGGATTTTTTTGCAGAAAAAGGGCATGAAGTAATCGAAACCTACGTCGAAAATGGATATGAACCAGACAAAGAGGTAGAGAAGCACCTAGAAGCTGATTTAGTTCTCCTTCAAACACCAGTAAATTGGTTCGGTGCTCCATGGATTTACAAAAAGTATGCAGATGACGTCTTCAATCTTGGCCTTAAGAACAAGTCTTTACTGGAAAACGATGGACGCACACGAAAAGACCCTAAAAAGCAATACGGAACTGGTGGCTTTATGCAGCATAAGAAGTTTATGATCTGTGCAACATGGAATGCTCCCAGGGAGGCTTTCGATAATCCCGATCAGTACCTTTTTGCAGGAAAGAAAACAGAGGATGTGTTTCTCAACATCACAAGTAACTATAAATTTTGTGGTTATGAAATCCTACCAGACTATGGAGTATTTGATATTCACAAGAATCCTCAAATTGAAAATGATATTGAGGGATACAAGCTACACCTTGAACAGTATTGTTTCTAAATTTGATCGGTAACTCTGTTATGTCACTCTGGCACAACCCTTGTGATTTTTAAGTTCTAGAGGTATTTGATCTTAAGTAGGATTTCTAAGTACCACTAACAATAAGCAATTAGGTTCTATTTGTTGAGTCCGACTATGCCTTGGTTAGGAGAATTAAAGGAATTTGGGATTATATCATGTTCGGATAATCACTAACTATAAAGTCATTGCGACGGTAACACCGTGGAAGGAAGCAATCTCAAGAGTTTGAGATATCTCTTCCATCTATATCCTAATCATAACTATTCAACCGAACATGATATTAATCGGACTTACGCAAAGAAACCCGGTTTCTACGGTAAATCATTGTTTTTGACAATAAACATCTACGAGAAACCGGGTTTCTGGGTTCACCTGCGTAAGTCCTGATTAATTATTTGGCAGGAGTTACTGTTAGTAATGCTGAAGCTTTAAGACAAACTGTTGCTGAAGGTGGAGGAGTAATAATTTTTAAACAGGTGTGCAATATCAAGTGTTAAAGTTGTAAACTTGTAGTAAATTATGCCTGCTAAAGATATTTTCCATGATGCTGTCAAAAATGCCTTGATCAAAGAAGATTGGGTCATCAGTAATAACCCTCTTTACTTAGAATTTGGTGGAGTTGATTTGTCTGTTGATTTAGGTGCTGAAAGAATTGTTGGCGCTGAAAAAGATGGCATAAAAATTGCCGTTTAAATCAAGAGTTTGATTCGAGGCTCTCTAGTTTCAGAGTTTCATAATGCTTTGGGGTAATTTATTAACTACCGAACGGTATTAAGAATAATTAAACCGGAAAGAGTTTTATATTTAGCTTTTTCTGAAGATACTTATGAAAGTTTTTTCACTCTAGTATTTACTCAAGTAGCAGTTGAAGAAAATCAGATAAAATTGATTATATATAATCCTACAAATGAGGTGATTTTGGAATGGAAAAATTAACTAAATATAGGAATTATGTCAAAAATATTATTACTGAATATAGTCAATACAAACCATCTTATGGAGATATAGAAGTACAAGTTGTTTTTGATGAATAAAGAGACCATTATCAACTTTTAAATGTTGGTTGGCATGGCAATAGACGAGTACGGGGTTGTGTGTTGCAAATAGATATTAAAGATGAAAAAATCTGGATACAACATGATGGTACAGAAATTGGTATTGTTAATGAATTATTAGATTTAGGGGTGCCAAATTCAGATATTGTTCTGGCTTTTCTTGCACCTTACAAGCGGCAATATTCGGGTTTTGTTGTGTCGTGAAAAAGGAAGAAGTTTGTAGGTTGGGTTTATCCTGCGGATAAGCTACACTAACGATACCTCAACCCAACCTACGTTTACTACTGTAATCTATGGAGAATCAGCGATCGCTACTTTCATCAGAATTTATCTAAAATCTAATAACTATAACGTTGGAGTTTATTGGTATTTGCGGGAGAAGGCGATATAGCTGCCGCACTTGCTCCGTCAACGCTCTTTTGTCTAAATGTAGTAGGTTGGGTTAAGCGTCGGAGCGCAACCCAACAAAAACTTATTTAGCTGAGGTTGCCGTTATCCTACTTGAGCAATGGCTGAAAAAGGTTGGGTTTTTCCTGCGGATAAGCTACGCTAACGATAGCTCTACCCAACCTACGTTTACTATAACGTTGGAATTTGTTGGTATTTATGGGAAAAAGCGATATAGCTGCCGCACTTGCTCCGCCAACGCTACTTTGTCTAAATCTAGTAGGTTGGGTTAAGCCAGAGCGAACCCAACAAAAACTTATTTAGCTTGGGTTGTCGTTACCCTACTTGAGCAATAGCTGAAAAATGTTGGGTTTTTCCTGCGGATAAGCTACGCTTTTTTGTATAGGGAATGCTCCTATTCCATGTCGCGAATGCGAAACGCGGAGCGACATGTTTGCGGAGCATTCCGTCAGGAAAAAACGGAGCTTTGCGTCAGCAAAACGATACCTCAACCCAACCTACGTTTACTAAAACACTTGAGGAGACAGCAAGTATTTTTTTTGTAATATTGCTTGTATTATTGGCCAATAAATGAATCAAACATCAATACAGCGCTTTTCAGTTGAGTAGACCACTAAATTCATTGTTAGGAGTCAGGAGTCAGGAGTCAGGAGTTAGGGGTTAGGAGTCAGGAGTTAGGAGTTAGGAGTCAGGAGTCAGGAGTTAGGAGTCAGTATCATTGTGGTTTATTCATATGAAAACCGCTGTAAGCGTGAAAATAAGCGATCGCTATTTTAATGAGCGATCGCTATTTTGTGGAAATACAAAGGTTGGAGTTGGTTGAATGAGGCGATCAAACTAAACAGGACTTAGGCAGAACCGCCATATCTAAATCTAATAGGTCAGAATGGCATTCGCCCCCTATGGATAGCGTATTGTCTAAGAATTTGTGTAAGTCCTGAGTAATATCAAATCCGGTTGAATACTTATTATATACTTGGGGGTGGGAAGTGTGGGAAGTTGTTTCGTGTGGGGGGTGTGGGGGGTGTGGGGAGTGTGAGGAGTGTGAGGAGTTTGAAGTAATTATAGAATTATAAACATATATTATATAACCGGATTCTATATAAAGCTAGGAGACGGCATCGCCTTCCCTGAGTCTATCTGAGCTTCAATGACTATTGGCCAATAAATGAATAAGAAATCAATAAGTGTGAAAATGAGCGATTGGTGGTATTCGCAATGCTTCTGTTAGTGGTTCGGAAATTTATCAAATTAGTTTGCTGATGGTTTTTTTTAGGTTTGAGGAATAAAATTATTATAGCTTTAACGAACTATATCAATTTACAGCACTACAAATCCTGTAAATTTTTGAAAGCTACTCGAACTGTATTGTGAAAGATATCTTTTGCTGACATAATTTATAGTAATAATGGGAATTGAAAAGTGTCAGAAAAGGAGGTTAGCTGAATGCTGAAAGCTGATAGCTAGTTAAATTTAATTAATTATTTAAGATGATTTATATCATGTCCGGATAAGAGCGTGATAAAAAAACTTGCTCCTCCTTCATATCCCAAAATTTTCTCCTCTTCTCTCGAGTCTCGAGTCTCCTGACTCGTCCCTCGTTATTTATAACTATTCAACCGGACATGATATTATAGTAATAAAAACCCTGATTTTGGTATTGCAAAACATAACGGTTGTCTAATAGATTTATATTGTCATATACTTGTAAATTTTCTTGAAATATTAGGTCAGAATCTTTTAACTCTATTAAGTCTATACTTACTTTTTTTTCAACTTGCCGTAGTTCTTCTAATGTTTGGGGTAATTGCCAAATTACTTGAGTCGGATAATTAGCGATCGCTAAATAAAAGTTTTTCTCTGACATAACTATTTGTGGTTGAATTTGCAATTTTGATATTACTTTTTCTAGTCGCGAACTATAAGTATATAAACGTTGAGACTGTCGGCGTTGGAGATTTTTTAGTTTGTGGAAAGTGAGAAAGTTTGAATAACTTAAACATAGATAAATTCCTAATCCTATAGCAATTAATTTTTTAGGTTCTAACTGATAAGTTAACTGCCATAAACCTGCCATTGATAAGATTGCCATTAAAGGGGAAAAAACTGCTAACCCTCGAATCCCCATATCAATATATTGATAAAGTAAAAAAACTGCCAATAAAGCTGGCATAAAACTAATTATGCTAAAAATACATAAATTTATGTAAGCTGACAATTGTTGAAATTTATGTTGATAAATTGCCTTAATCAATGCAGCTAAAGTAATACTCCATAAGAGCAGCATTGAAATAGTAATTGTTCCATAGACGGGAAACTTTTTCAAATTAATTATGAGACTACAATTAAATAGAAAATTTTCCCAGATCATTCTCAGCATATCAATCAAATTAGATTGAGATAAAATTCTCGTTGCTGCATAGGGATAAACTTCTTGATTTTGAGAAATAGGAATTAAAACAGTGACAAATAGTAATGCAAAAGCAAATAGTAAGCTGAATAAAGTTTTTTTGTAATCTTGATTTTTCTCAATCCACAAAATAGCTATACTAGCAGGAAATAAAGTTAATAAAAATGGTTTAATTAAATATGCTAAAGCTATTGCTGAAGCTAAAAATATCCCTTTTAAAAAACTTTCTTTTTGTATAAATAAAAGAGCAAAAACCACCATGATTACAGCAGCAGCAGATATTTCTGTCATTACTGAATGAGTCAAAACTAAAGTGTAAGGATAAATCAAATAAATCAAACTAGCAGCAAAACCTACCCATTGATTAGCAATGACTCTACCAACTGTAAAAATTAAAAATATCGTCAAAATTAGGAGGAAATAATTAACAAAAAATGGTGTAGCTTCATTAATTCCACCAATCAAAAAACCAACAGCTAAAATTAAAGGATAACCAGGGAGATGAGTATCCTTAGTTGGATAGCCTTTTTGAATAATACTACTAGCCAAATAATGATTACTATTAAAATTAAAATGACGGACAATATTTTGAGCTACAGTATAGTAAAGTGTTTCATCATTCCAGCGAATTTGTAAAGAGATAGGTTTAGTCAGATAGAGAGCGATCGCCGTTATTATACAGAGTAATAGATATGGAAAAAGATGAGTAAATAAATTTCTGCGGAAAGTCATATTTTGAGGTGTAGTCGAAGTTTAATTTTGTCTAGTGGGAGCATCTTGTTCCCTTGTTTAGGAAATAGCTCTATTTTTTAGATAATAAATTAATCTACTAAATAGAGAGGTTTGATTTTACCAAATGTATTATATTTTATCGGGTAAAAATATAATATTTTTGGGGGATTAATTTGGTTTAATAAATCACATACAACCTATTATAAACTACAATTTTTTTTAGAGGAAATCTTCCCAATAACGAAGACTTAATGCTATTCTCCCAAAAGAGGAAAGACCAAAGAATGATATAGACTACCAGAACCTAAAAGCAAATGAAACTTATGAGCAAAGAAAACGGTCAAGTAAATTATCCAGATATTAATGATAATACTTATTTACAAATCTTAGAGCTGTCTAAGCAATGCTATCGCTCGAAACTTAACCGCTTAGGATATCCAGTCATATCCACCGATTTAATATCCCTGTTATTATAGTGAATCTCAAGAATGTGTAGTAATTTTTCACGCTGAAGTACAGTGTAGGCTTTTTTAAGTAAGTTGTAGGCTTTCTCAGAATCTTCTTCACCACCCCAATACCATAAAGATCGACCTGCTTTCAAGGCAGGTACTACATTACCATCTGTACACTCATCAAGCAGTGCTTTGTATCCTTCATCGCTACTTTTACTATAAACCTTTGATAATTCATTTCTGCGGAACTTTTCTGGTACACAAAGTCCTAAACCAGTATCTGATGAAACTGTCTCTACTCGATTTTCGACAATCTCTATTGAATACTTACTTATATAATCTTGAATACGTTCTAAAAACCTATTGATTATACTTTTAGCCTCTAGATAATATTCATCTCCATCCTCTGCAAGATATTCATCACAACATTCAAGCTGTTCCTCGCAGCGATCGATAAGTGCTGAAAAAATGCTGCCATAGACCTGTATTTTATCACCATCATTATTATAATATGACGCAGCACCTCGAAAACCAATAGAAGGGTTATCCAGTAGAAGTCCCCAGTGTAAGCCATCACAATCTCCATGTAAGTATGTAAAAAATTCTGGCAAATCTCGATAATAACGATAATGAAGAAGTGCTGATTCCTTAAAATTTTCAGTTAGTAATTTTGGGTTTAATATCAAACTCAATATACCAGAAGGGGATACACGAATTGTACTTAAATCCCACATTCCTTCTTCAGGATAGTTTTGTAAAAAATCAGCTAGTTGAAAGATTGAAACTGGAAACTCCAAATCATAATACTCTTTTAGCAAGCTTTGAATATCTGCAAACTTTTCCATTAGCTATTTACTCTCAATTTATCTAAGTCTAACATCAATTATTGCTATCCCCTACTCTTCCAATTTTAGGAAATAGTGTCAGCATTCAGCCATCAGCTATCAGCTATGAGTTATTAACTGATTATCAAACTTTCTGGAGGAATTAATTGTTATATAGGCTTCTCAAAATCATATTTTTTATTTTTTAGGTATAATAACTAATGAATATCAAGCTAACTATTGTATCATGGCAAAAACCAAATCTAAATCTGACTTACCAACAAAAATATGTCCTGTGTGTAACCGCCCTTTTAGCTGGCGAAAAAAATGGGCAGACTGTTGGGATGAAGTCAAATATTGTTCCGAAAGATGTCGGCGACGCAGGTCAAAAATTGACAAACAAACCCAGGCATAATAGCCTGATATCTAGTAGTTTAATCACAAAAAAAAATGCAGCCAAAACTGATCATTCACGGTGGTGCTGGTAGTTCCCTCCAGGAAAAAGGAGGATTAGAAGTTGTTCGGAAATCTCTCCATCGAATAGTAGATGAATTATATAACTTGGTTCTAGGTGACACCGCTGCTGTAGATGTAGTCGTGCGTGGTTGTCAACTCTTAGAAGATGACCCAGTTTTTAACGCTGGCACCGGTTCAGTGCTACAATCTGATGGCCAGATTCGGATGAGTGCTTCCTTGATGGATGGTATGAATCATCGGTTTAGTGGGACGATCAATGTCTCCCGGATTAAAAATCCCATTGACTTAGCTAAAGCATTGCAAGAATCACCCGATCGCGTATTATCAGATATTGGGGCGGCTGAATTTGCACGGGAATTACAAATGCCAGTTTACAACCCGTTGACAGATAAACGATTAAATGAATGGTTAGAAGATCGCAAACAAGATTTTAGGAGAAAAATGGCTAACGTGGTTGCAGAATCTCCAGGCACTGGCACTATCGGTGTAGTAGTTTTGGATAAAGAGGGTAGATTAGCTGCGGGCACGTCTACTGGAGGGAAAGGTTTTGAAAAAATTGGTCGGGTTAGTGACTCGGCAATGCCTGCTGGAAATTATGCTACTGGTAGTGCTGGAGTGAGCTGTACTGGCATTGGAGAGGATATTATTGATGAGTGTTTGGCAGCAAAAATCGTGATTCGGGTAACGGATGGTTTTTCCATGAAAGCAGCTTTTGAGCGTTCATTTGCTGAAGCACACGAACATAAAAGGGATTTGGGTGCGATCGGTATTGATGCCAGTGGTATTATTGGTTGGGGAAAAACTTGTGATGTAATTTTAGCTGCTTTTCACGATGGGCACAGAATTGGTGATAGTTTGGAAGCTGATAAGGGAACATTAATTTTTACTGCTGAATAATACTAACAGGACTTACGCAAAGACACTATAGAACCCATTTTGGATCTATGATTGGGAGGTGTGGGAAGTGTGGGAAGTGTGGGAGGTGTGGGAGGTGTGGGAGGTGTGGGAGGTGTGGGAGGTGTGGGAGGTGTGGGAGGTGTGGGAGGTGTGGAGAGTGTAGTCCGTACAGGACTCAAAAAATGTAGGGTTGTAAATATTCTAGCTCAGACAATGAATGAACAATGCCAAAACGAGCGCTCTCCTCCGACCCCGCTCCCCTACTCCCTCTTTTCTAGAGATATCAAATGGGTTCTATA
>NZ_JAAHHT010000322.1 GCF_010672085.1 Okeania sp. SIO3I5 | reverse complement strand
CTCTGGCAGAAAATTTTTAGCTTCGGAATTATTGACTCAAAGTCAGTCGCGGAAATTTGTAATATTGGGTGCGCCTGGTTCGGGAAAAACAACTTTGATGAGTTATTTTGCCGTGATGTTGGCATCGATCCCCCCAACCCCCCTTGGTAAGGAGTCAATCCCCCCAACCCCCCTTGGTAAGGGGGGCTATATGTCTGAAAATTCTGTGGATGAAACTAGCGATACGGTTGATGCTACCCTTCGCGAGCGCCAAACCGAATCTTCTTCCCCTCTTGGAAAGGAGTCAATCCCCCCAATCCCCCTTCGTAAGGGGGGCTATTCTGTATCCCCCCTTTCAAAGGGGGGCAAGGGGGGATATCTAGGTTTAGATCCTGAAACCGACTGGTTGCCAATTTTAATCAGAATGCGCGACTTGGCAAGACATCCAGACAAAAGCATTCTGGAATATGCTCGGATTTTTGCTGAGAAAACGATGGCAGTTAAAACTTTGCCGACGGAATTTTTTGAACATTGGTTGGAAGATGGCAGGGCGTTAATATTGCTCGATGGTTTGGATGAAGTGGCGGAGTCAAGCAAACGTTATGATGTTGTCAAACGCATTAATAACTTTTTAGGGCAGTTTGACAGAAACAGGGCAATTATTACATCTCGCCCTGCCGGTTATAAGCGCGACTTTTTCCGCACCGAGGAATTTCCCCACTATCAAATGCAGCGGTTTGATGATCAGAAGATTTCGGCGTTTATCAATAATTGGTATGACACTCGGTTTAAAGATCAAGCGGAGGCGGAAAGGCGGAAAGAGAGTTTGCAAAAGGCGTTGGATGATAATGATCGGATTAAATTGTTGGCACGGAATCCTTTGTTGTTGACGATTATTGCTTTGATTCATCGGTATCAAGCGGTTTTGCCGAAGGAAAGATTTCGACTTTATGACAAGGCGGTGGAAACGTTGTTAACTTCTTGGGATGCGAATAAGGAGTTAAGTAGTCATGGGCGGTTGAAGTATTTGGGTTTGGATGATTTGCGCAGATTGATGGAATTGTTGGCATATTGGGTGCATACTCAGGGAAATGTTGGCGATGAGGGTGGTACGTTGATAGAAAAGGATGAGTTGATAAGGCAGTTGCGGCGAGAGATTAAGAGGTTGAAGCCGATGGAGTTGTATCAAGCGGAGGAAGAGGCGGAAAGATTTGTGGAATTGATTCGGGAACGCACTGGTTTGTTGAATGAGCAGGGGCAAGACTATTATGCTTTTGTGCATAAGACGTTTCAGGAATATTTGTGTGCTGAGGATATTGATTATCAAGCAGATAATGAGGATGATTTTGAGATTGTGTTGGGTTGTATTCGGGAGCATTTGCATGAGTCCCATTGGAAGGAGGTTTTATTGTTGTTAATAGCGCAACAAAAGCCGAAGAAGGTGGCAAAAGCGATGCGGGCGATATTGGAGCGTGGTAGTGAGTATGAGGAGTGGTTGCATCGGGATTTGTTTTTTGCTGCAGATTGTTTGGCGGAAAATCCGAAGGGGTTGCGGAGTGTTGATGGTGAGTTGGTGCAGGAAATTTTGGAGAGGTTGGTTGAGTTGGAGGTGAGTAGTGAGGATAAGGTTGGTGAAAATGTTCGGGAGGAGGTTTATCGGATTTTCTGTAGTTTGTATGAAACTGATTTTGAGGGGCAAGTTTTGGAGATGTTGAAAGAGCGATCAGATTTGATTGATGAGGAAAGGTTGCTGAAATATCAAGCGGAGTTAGGGGAAAAGGATGAGGCAATTAAGGAGTTACTGGCACGGCTTCAGGATGATAGTTCTGATGTGCGTTCGCGGGCAGCCGATGCTTTGGGCGATTTGAAGAATAGCTCAGAAATCGTAATCAACTCCCTACTTCCACTGCTTCAGGATGAGAATTTTCAGGTGCGCTGGAAGGCAGCCTATGCTTTGGGTGATTTGAAGAATAGCTCAGAAACCGTAATCAACTCCCTACTGGCATGGCTTCAGGATGAAAATTCTGATGTGCGTCAGAAGGCAATCCATGCTTTGGGTGAGGCAGCCTATGCTTTGGGTGATTTGAAAAATAGCTCAGAAATCGTAATCAACTCCCTACTACCACTGCTTCGGGATGAAAATTCTGATGTGCGTGAGTACGCAGCCATAGCTTTGGGAAATTTGAAGAATAGCTCAGAAACCGTAATCAACTCCCTACTACCGCTGCTTCAGGATGAAAATTCTGATGTGCGTGGGGGTGCAGCCACAGCTTTGGGAAATTTGAAGAATAGCTCAGAAACTGTAATCAACTCCCTACTACCACTGCTTCAGGATGATAGTTCTTTTGTGTGTGTCTGTGCAGCCGATGCTTTGGGCGAGTTGGAGAATATCTCAGAAACCTTGATCGATTCCCTACTGGGGCGCCTTCAGGATGAGCATTCTGATATCCGTTGGTCTGCATCCTTAGTTTTAGAACGTTTGAAGAATAGCTCAGAAACCGTAATCAACTCCCTACTGGCATGGCTTCAGGATGAGAATTCTGACATCCGTGGGAGTGCAGCCTATGCTTTGGGAAGTTTGGAGAATAGCTCAAAAACCGTAATCAACTCCCTACTACCACTGCTTCAGGATGAGGGTTCTTTCGCCAGAAAGAAGGCAGCCGAAGCTTTGGGCAAATTGGGCAAAAAATCCAACAATATCCTCCCGACAATCATTCAATGGATTCAACAACATCAAGATTCAGAATATGTCGGCAGAGGTATTGATGTGCTGTGGTATTTAATTGTAGGTGAGGAAAGTTAATATCAGGATTGGGTTTCGTTCCTCAAGCCAACGACAATATCTCAGAACGAAACCCAAGCACAATAAGGCGCGTGTTGGGTTTTACTATTGTCCAATAGATTTAACAACAACATCTTGATGTTGTTGTTGGGTTCGCTGTCGCTTAACCCAACCTACTCAATTAACTTTTAACTATTGTTCAATAGATTCAACAACATCAAGATTCAGCATAAGTCGGCAGAGGTATTGATGTGCTGTGGTATTTAGTTGTAGGAGAGGAAAGTTAATATCAGGATTGGGTTGAGGAACATTGTAAAAAATAACTGAGATTTTGTCAAGTTGGGAGAGGTGGCGATCGCTCCCTTAAACGGGGTTGATTTTGGAGAAGCGCTCTATCCCTTGAATTTATAATATTTGATTGTTTGTAGTTGTCGTAGTAGAGGTCTAAAAATGAGTAACTGGCAAGATCAGATCAGTTTTAATCCCAGAGTTTGTCATGGAAAACCTTGTATTAAAGGAACCCGGATTATGGTTTCAGTCATTCTAGATAATCTGGCAGAGGGATTGACAATACAAGAAATTGTTGAAGAATATCCACCCTTGACTTTAGAAAATGTGCGGGGAGCGATCTCTTATGCTGCAGCACTGGTGAAAGAAGAAGAGCTATTACCATTACGATAGGAATTATGTTGATAAAATTAGATGAAAATCTCAGTATTACCCATGCTAATTTTCTCAGGAATGAGGGTTACGATTGCGAACGGGTTACTGATGAAGGATTATCTGGTGAAGATGATCAGGTTGTATGGCAGCAAGTTTGTGCTGAAGGACGCTTTTTTATTACTCTTGACCTTGATTTTTCTGATATCCGCCGTTTTCCACCAGGAACTCACCCTGGTATTTTACTTTTACGTTCGGGTAGTGGAAGTAGCTAAACAGTGCTTGATATTTTGGTGCGAGTTGTGCAGGAATATCCACTTGCAAATTTGCAGGGTTGCTTGGTGGTTGCGGATAAAACCCAAACCCCTATTCGTCGTCCCTCTGTTTGAGGTTAATAGAGGTTTAATAGAGCGATCGCTTCTCACTAGAGATAGTTTTCATTATCAATTATCAATTATCCATTATCCATTAATACTGTAGGGGTTTGGTCTCCAAACCCCCCCAGCTATATCTACAGGACTTACGCAGAATCACCATATCTCCTAGGGGCGAATGCCATTCGCCCCTACAAATGGTGTATGATTTCGTATTTTTCGTAAGTCCTGATCTATCAAAAATGCTTACTTCCGACTAACTTAGAATTTGTTCCATACTTCTCTTCAGGTATTACCGGAAAAACTCGCAAATTATCTTCAGCAACAGATACCTTAACTTGAATTCCAATTGGCAATGCTACTTGTGGAGTAGTACGAGCAATTAATTCTTTTCCAGACTCAGTTTGTAAACAATAACGGAACTCTCTACCCAAAAACTGGCGATCGCGAATCACCATAGACCCCTCATCATCAACTTTCAACATCAAATCCTCCTGACGGATCATTAACTCAAGATGATCAAATTCATCCAAACTACCAATTTCCCCACGAAATACATGATTATTTGTCAATTCAAAAGCACCAACCTCCGTTTCCCAAAGCTCGTCGCGACGATGTGCAGGCAAAAAATTAGCTTGAGTCACAAATTCCGCCACAAACTTAGAAGCAGGTTCATTATAAATCTCCTCTGGCGTACCAAACTGTTCCACACATCCAGCTCGCATCACTGCCACCCGATCAGAAATAGCCATTGCCTCCTCCTGATCATGGGTGACAATAATTCCGGAAGCACCAGCATTTTTAAGAATATCTCGTAATTCCTGGCGTAATCTCATCCTCACCTGAACATCCAAATTACTCAAAGGTTCATCCAATAATACCAAAGCTGGACTTGGTGCCAAAGCACGCGCTAAAGCTACCCTTTGCTGTTGGCCTCCTGATAATTCGTGGGGATAACGATTTTCGAGACCAGACAAACCTACTAACTCCAGAACATCTTTTACCTGATGATTAATTTCTGTTCTTGACTTTTTACCAGAATTGTGTAACCCAAAAGCAATATTTTTGGCTACAGTCAGATGGGGAAATAAAGCATAATCTTGAAATACCATACCCACATTGCGTTTTTCTGGTACTACCCAATCATGTCTACCAGCAACTACCCGTCCATTAATTGTAACAATACCTAATTGTGGTTGCTCAAATCCAGCAATTATTCTCAATAAAGTCGTTTTACCACAACCTGAAGGCCCCAATAACCCCAATATATCTCCCTGGTATAATTTTAAATTTACATTTTGTACCGCAGGGGTAGTAGTACGAGAAAATTGCTTGCTGACACTCTCCAGATGGAGAATTACCGATTGGGTCATTTATTTCTTAACCTCCGTCATTTCAGTTATCAGTTATCAGTTATCAGTTATCAGTATTTCTAGCTGAAGACATAAAGAAGCTTGGAATACTAAAGCTGACGCTAGCTGAATGCTAAAAGCTAATAGCTAGTTAAAAAGGGAATGTATTGACTTTATTATTTTGTCAAAAGTCAAAACATAGACTGGGTTTATGAACAAACATTGTAAGATTACCAATAGTTAGGCCAAAAACCCTGTTTTAAAGAGAATTTGAGAATTTGCGTTATAGTTCTCAAAGTCTTTATAGAACGTTATTATTTAATTCTTAAATTATATTAACCTATTTTTTAGAAAAAATTCTCATTAAGTTTCCGTAGAATTTTCTAAAATCTAAAAATCAAAATG
Organism: Okeania sp. SIO3I5; assembly: GCF_010672085.1. GTDB lineage: Bacteria > Cyanobacteriota > Cyanobacteriia > Cyanobacteriales > Microcoleaceae > Trichodesmium. Next base: position 3,241 of record NZ_JAAHHT010000322.1, on the reverse strand, counting down.
TTTGACAATATGAAAAAAATTAACCTTCTCAACTGGAATGCTTGGACAATATTTGTTGTAGCGATCGCCTCTCTCATCTCAACCCCGGTAATATTTGTCCTCAGTAGTATTTTCTCAGATACAGGAGAGATTTGGAGTCACTTAGCATCTACGGTTTTACCCCGTTATCTCCTCAACTCCTTCGTATTAATGTTAGGAGTAGGTTGTGGAGTTTCAGTCATCGGAGTAGGAGCAGCATGGTTAGTCACAATGTGCCGTTTTCCTGGGAGTCGTCTATTTGAATGGGCAATGTTATTACCCTTAGCAGCACCCGCTTATATTTTAGCCTATACCTATACAGAACTACTAGAATTTTACGGCCCTATACAAACATGGTTGCGAGAAATATTTGCTTGGACGAGTGTCAATGATTATTGGTTCCCAGAAATTCGTTCCATTGGCGGAGCGATCGCCTTGTTAACCCTAACATTATACCCTTACGTTTATCTCCTAACGCGAGTCGCCTTTTTAGAACAGTCAACCTGTACTTTAGAAGCAAGTCGTTCCCTCGGAGCGAACCCTTGGCGGAGTTTTTTCACAGTAGCTCTTCCCCTGGCAAGACCAGCAATAATCGCAGGTTTAGCTCTAGCACTCATGGAAACCCTCAATGATTTCGGTACGGTGCAATATTTTGGAGTCGATACATTTACCACCGGCATTTATCGTACTTGGTTTGGTATGGGAGAAAGATTAGCAGCAGCACAATTAGCAGCAGTTTTACTATTATTTATTTTATGGTTGATTTTGCTCGAATTGTGGTCGCGTCGCCAAGCCAAATATTATCAAACTAGCAGTCAGTATCAACGTTTGCAGCAGTTTCACTTAGGTGGAATGCAGAAATTTGGTGCTTTTATTGCTTGTTTACTACCAGTTTTTTTAGGTTTTCTCTTGCCAGCAGGATTATTATTAGAAATGACTATTGCTGAGAGCGGAGCAAGTTTTCGAGGTAAGTTTTGGAATTATGCTTCCCATAGTTTGACTTTGGCAGGAATTACCGCTGTTTTGGCAGTAGCGATCGCTCTAATTATGGCTTATGGAGTACGTCTAAATCGAAATTTAGGAATGCGTTTATCAACTCGCATTGCAGCAATGGGTTATGCTGTACCAGGTTCAGTCATTGCCGTCGGAATTTTGATTCCTATCGGTACAGTTGATAATGCCATTGATAGTTTTATGCGTTCCACGTTTGACATCTCAACTGGTTTATTATTCAGTGGCACGATTACAGCATTAGTTTTTGCTTATTTAGTCAGATTTATGGCAGTAGCATTTGGTGCCGTTGAATCAAGTTTAGTAAAAATTCAACCAAGTTTAGATGATGCTTCCCGGAGTTTAGGTTACAACCCCACTAAAACTTTAATTAAAGTTCATGTACCGATGATGTGGGGTGGATTATTAACAGGAGCAATGTTGACATTTGTAGATGTAATGAAAGAGTTACCAGCAACAATGGTAATTCGTCCGTTTAATTTTGATACTTTAGCAATTCGAGTTTATAATTTAGCTGCTGATGAGAGATTAACTGAGGCAGCGGGTCCCGCTTTAGCAATTGTATTAGTAGGAATAATCCCAGTTATTATACTTAGCTTAAAAATTGCCAAGTCTCGTCAATATTAAAACTATTAAGAGACTGAATGTATCAGGAAATATAAAAAGGAGATAGGGAACACTTAACACTTAACTCTTAACTCTTAACTCTTAACTGGGAATAGGGAATAGGGAATAGGGAATAGGGAATAGGGAATCAATACAAGTATTGAAGAGTTAAAATAAAGGGAATATATATACCTTTCCACCTCTTAATCTACCAAATTTCAATCTCTTGAAGTACCTTTTACTTTGAGATTTTAGTCACTCAACAACTCTCTTAAGACTTATTTTGCAAACAGTTTCTAATAATTTATTTATATTTATCAAGTGGTAGAATGAGACTTGTGCATTCTACCACTTAATATTGATTTCTACAGAGCAATAATTAGGGTTTGCTGAAAAAGTATTATGGGTAAGGGTAGGAGACTCGAGACTCGAGACTCGAGACTCGAGAAGTAAGGAATTTAGAGGAGGCAGAAGGAAGAATTATCCCTTGATTTTTCTGCCAATAGTCAACCCTTTCATCCTAACATGCATGAGCTTTAAGGAGCAAAAACCTTGTACTTTTTCAATACCTAAAACGGCTCAAACCATGATTAAAGTCAATGCTTTAAATTTAATCAGCAAACCCTAATTAGTAAAAAAGACATTTTTCAGTAATATTTTATTACAATCAACCCTACCCGATTTAGAAAACTGACTGTATTCTATATCTATAAATTTTATAGTGTACAACAGGCCTATAGAGCTTTATATCAAGCTAAAAAAGCCGGGCATAATCGAGTTTTTTTGTATCAATTAGAGCCGTAAATATATTGAAATATTGAAATATTGAAATATTATAATTTTATATTATTCGTTTTTTTATTAATAAGAATTTAAAAAATTAGAATTAAGCATAAATAAATTAGTAATAATTAAATATAAAAGAACATAATAGAAATAAAGAGATTGTAAGCATCAAGTAGAATTTAATTTAAGACTGATGAAAACAGGTAAAATTATTTTAATAGCAATCTCATTATTTGTGACAGCTAACCAGAAATTATATGCAGGTTTGTTTGACACAATCAAACAATTAAAAATATAAAATTCTAATTGTTTGGAGTGTGATATCAAAATAGCTGAATGGCAAAAGAAGGAAAAATTCCTCATTCTTTAGGACTCGTGTAACAATCACCTGAACAGTTTTTTTCTAGTTCTTGCAAGTGGGAATTATAGATGGTATAGCAGGGAACAGGGAACAGGGAACAGGGAACAGGGAACAGTTGGAAAAGTGTTTCCTAGTATAAGATTCATCATCAGTCTATGTCCTAATCTTTGCTTCGACTGCTATACTGTTAAACTATGGAATTTGTAGAGTTGGTAACAAATTATGAATTTTCTCTTTAAAACGCTCAAACAACAATAAATCGTGCTAAGATCGAAAAAAATAAATGTTTCAGATGAAATATGTCAGACCCAAAGAAGCAGCGTCCATTCTTGGAGTTGCAGTTTCAAGTCTCAGACGATGGGATGAAGTTGGCAAAATCAAGGCAATCAAAACCCCATCAGGGCACAGGCGGTACTCAATCGCAGAAATCGAACAAGCAGGGGGTTTGCCCAGAGCAAT
>NZ_JAAHHT010000321.1:2296-8868 GCF_010672085.1 Okeania sp. SIO3I5 | reverse complement strand
AACCAAATAAATCAATCTCAACAACTAGAAGAAGTCAAGGCAAAAGTTATTTCAATTCATGTACCGAAAACTGCTGGTACAACATTTAAAAAGGTTTTGAGACAAATATATCATCTAGAAGAGATTTTTTTTGATTATCCACATCGTGGTGATTTACGCCATAATATGTTAACTAAGCCTAAGCCAGGAATTAAAGTAATTCATGGTCATTTTCCTGGCAATAAATATGATAGTAAATTTCCCGAGTATAGAAAAATTATTTGGCTAAGAAACCCGATAAAACGGTTGATTTCTCTTTACTTTTTTTGGAAAACTTGGCAAATATTAGTGGAAAGTGATGCCGAAAATTTACCGCCTGTTAAAGAGTCAAGTTTGACATTTTTAGAGTTTGCTGAAAGACCGGATATGGCAAATCAAATCAAATCAAAATTTGTGCAAGAACAGAAATTAACAGATTTTTATTTTGTAGGTATTCAAGAATTTTTTAGTGAGGATTTATATGAATTAAAAGCAATGCTAAATTGGCCTGAGTATGAATTAGAAACTCAAAATAGTAATCCCTATCCAGAATATAAGTTATTACTAAAAGAAGTGTTATCTAATCAAGAAATAGTCAATAAAATATCGGCGATAAATCAGGAAGATATAGAACTTTATCGAGAAGCTTTAAGTTTACGGGAGAGGCGGAGAAAAGTATCTCAGATACAATACTATAGTCAAAACTATTCTAGCGAACAAAACATTATCGGCAAAAAACGAAAAGTTAATCCTTTACTTACTTGGGGTTCTATAGATCGCGTAATAATTAAAAATCAAGTTTTACGTTTATCTGGTTGGGTTGCTTCTCTTGATGCTGGTATGTTGGAAGGTTTTAAGGTTTCTATTGGGAATCAAGAGTTTAATTTCTTTGAACAAACTCTGAATATACCTAGTCCAGATGTTGAGAATGTTCATCCGAATTTATCTGGTTCAGCTAATGCTAGATTCCGTTTAAAAATATTTTTAAATCAACAACAAATTAATCAATTAAAGTATTCATTAATTACTTTAACTCCTCAGTTTCAAGGCGGTGAAGGTATAGTGATTTTGAAGGTATTGGCGCTACTTTTACCACTGCCTGATGATAAGTTTATAGAAATGATTGTAGAAAATGGCAGTGGTAAATTTATTCGTAATTCTTTTAAGTTATTAGGAGATTTAATTCAGAGATTGGGTTTGGAATCAACAGACCATATTCTTGATGTTGGTTGTAATGTTGGTACGGTTGCTTATGGGTTGGTTCATTATTTACAACCTTCTGGTCGTTATGAAGGTTTTGATATGGTAGAAAATTTTATTGTCTGGGCAAAGAAAGAAGTTACAAGTCGCAAACTTAATTTTAATTTTAATTGGCATAATATTTATCATTCTCTATACAATCCTACAGGAGGGATATCTGCGAATAGTTTTATTTTTCCTTATCCTGATGCTAGTTTTAATTGTGTTTGTGTTTCCCATTTATTTACTCGTTTACAAGGTTCTGAAGTTGGTTATTTTCTTGATGAAATATATAGAGTTTTACAACCTGGGGGGAGATGTTTATTAATTTGCTTTTTGGTTAATTCAGAATCGGAAGAGTTGATTGCTAAAGGTAAAAGTTCTCAAAGGTTGATTTATGAAATAGAGGATGGTTTTACTACAGATATTAGTTTGCCGGAGAAAGGGATTGGGTTTAGGGAGAATGTATTATTAAAATGGGTGGAAGAACGAGGTTTTAATGTTCTGGAAAAGTCTTATGGTTCTTGGTGTGGTCGGACTTCATCTATTAAGGAAGATTTGTTGGTTTTGGAAAAAAGCATTTCTAAATAATGAATAATTAACAATTCAAAATTATAGGAGTCAGGAGACAGGAGACAGGAGACAGGAGACAGGAGACAGGAGGAATGGGGAATTTAGAGAAGGCAGGAGTCAGAATTATCCCTTGATTTTTCAGCTAATAGTCAACCCTTTCATCCTCACTTTATGCAGCTCTTGATTAAGGAAAACCTTGTACTTTTTCAAGACTAAAAAAAGCTCAAACCTTTATTTGTGAATCCTTTGAGATTTAATCAGCAAGCCCTAATTAATTTTGAATTTTGAATTCAAAATATCCTCACACAACGACTTTTTAACTGATCTTTGTATCTTGGTAAATTTGGTTTTCCCAGATATTTATGAGGGTTTTTTGAGTAGTCTTTGCCAGAGGAGATGAATAGTGAAATTTTCCGAGTGTTGTGTATAGAGCAATAATAGATTCATTTTGTGAAGCACCCGGACAAGGGGATGAGGGATGAAATTTTCCGAGTGTTGTGTATAGAGCAATAATAGATTCATTTTGTGAAGCACCCGGACAAGGGGATGAGGGATGAAATTTTCTGGCTATTGCGTATAGAGCAATAATAGATTCATTTTGTGAAGCACCCGGACAAGGGGATGAGGGATGAAATTTTCTGGCTATTGCGTATAGAGCAATAATAGATTCATTTTGTGAAGCACCCGGGCAAGGGGATGAGGGATGAAATTTTCTGGCTATTGCGTATAGAGCAATAATAGATTCATTTTGTGAAGCACCCGGGCAAGGGGATGAGGGATGAAATTTTCTGACTATTGCGTATAGAGCAATAATAAATTCATTTTGTGAAGCACCCGGACAAGGGGATGAGGGATGAAATTTTCTGACTATTGCGTATAGAGCAATAATAGATTCATTTTGTGAAGCACCCGGACAAGGGGATGAGGGATGAAATTTTCTGACTATTGCGTATAGAGCAATAATAGATTCATTTTTTGAAGCACCAGACCCGCCGGATGTAGATGGATCGTGAAAAATTCTGACTATTGCGTATAGAGCAATAATAGATTCATTTTGTGAAGCACCCAGGAAAAGGGGATGAGTAGTGAAATTTTCTGACTATACGAAAACTCACTTAGAGATTACTTTTAACTTTTAAAGATTATAATTTTAGTAGTAAGCAATTTAACAGAATCTTACCAAGATGGAAAAAGTTGAAATAGCAGATAAACAACCTCAAAAACTAGCAGCAACTACTGGATTTTTAGACCAAGTAGCAATCGAAAATGAAACTGTTTGTTTAAGTGGATGGGTTCTGTCATTTGAGTCTGAACTTGTAACTAATTTTAAGGTTTTATTTGGCAGTAAACAATTAACAGGATTTGCCTTAACTCAAGGTCTTCCTAGTCCTGGAGTCAAAAAAGCTCATCCTAATATTTCTGCTGCTAATAATGCTCGGTTTATTATTAGGTTGCCGATGAATAAACAGCAGCAACAAGAATTTAAAGATGCTCTGATTATTTTAATTCCTTTAGTAGAAAATCGTGCAGGAGAACCTCTCTTAAATGCAGTTATTCCTGCTTTATCTTCTTTAGTTAAAACATCAGAAGCTAATAATTTACCAACTACTACTCCGCAGGTAGAATTGATTTGTGTTCATGTGCCAAAAGCTGCTGGAACTGCTTTTAGACAGGTTTTATTACAGGTTTATGGAACTCAAGGAGTTCTGACGGATAAAACTAATATGTTTGAAGATAATATGCCAGCTACTATTCATTGGCAGACTAAAGTTATTGAGGGTCATTTTCGGGCGGGTAAGTATGATAAATTATTTCCTGATGCTCGGAGAATTATATGGTTAAGAGAACCGATTCATCGGTTAATTTCTGATTATTGTTTTCGCCACATTTCTAATTCTAAGAAAGACTATCTGAATAAGGGGGGTTTGTTAAAGTTTGCTGAAAGTAATAGTAATTTGATGGCTTATTGTGTGAATGGTAAGTCTCTAGATTATTTTGATTTTGTGGGAATTACAGAATATTTTGCTGAGGATTTACTGGATCTGAAAAATATTTTTGCTTGGTCTGATTATGAGGTGATTTATCAAAATAGAAATCCTTATCCAGAATATGTTGAGTTTCAAAAGGAAGTTTTATCAGATGAAAAGTTAATGGCTGATTTGGCTGCTATTAATAGTGAGGATATGAAACTTTATGCAGCAGCTTTAAAATTACGAGGGAAAGGAAGAAGTAAGGAATTTAGAATTCTGAATTCTGAATTCAGAAGTGAGCAAAAGGTTGGAAGTGATATTAATTTACCTGAAAAAAATATAGTTAATTTGGAGCAATATTCGATGACGGAAAAAACTGAATTATTACCAACATTAGGTTCTCTAGATAAGACAGAGTTTGATAATCAAGAATTACTACTTACAGGTTGGGTGGTTGCTCCTAATTCGGGGGAGGTAAAAGGCTTTGAATTAACTATTGGAGATAGCAGAATCGAAATGTTTGAAGCTGCTTTGAATTTACCAAGTCCAGATGTGAAAAAGTTTCATCCCTATCTGAATACTTCTGGCAAGGCAAGATTCCGCCTTAAAGTACATCTGAGCTACAAACAAATTTCAGAGTTCTCTAATTCTCAGATTGCTTTGATTCCGATTTTTAAAGATGGTAAAGGTCGAGTTTTATCGAAAGTATTAGCCAATTTTCAACAACCAAATTTTTCAGAAGCACCTATAGTTTTAGAAGAATCGGAACAACCAAAATTTATTACACCAATTGAAGGAATTACAGCAGCAGGTGAAACGCTGAGTCAAGGTCAAAATTTACAAGTTGAAAATCAACAATATTCTGGAATTGACAAATCTATTAGTTCGATTGTGGTTGATTGTTTTGGTTATTTAGAGAAGGTAGGAATTTCTGATAAAAAATTAGTAATGTATGGTTGGGTAGGTTCGGATAATTTTGGTTCTGTAGAAGGTTTTAAGGTTTTTATTGGGGGTCAACAATTTACTGATTTTGCACAAGAGTTAGGTTTGCCTAGTCCGGATGTGGCAAAGGTTCGCCCTCAACTTAATAATGCTGAAAGTTCTAGGTTTCGCCTGGAAGTTTCTCTGTCTAAAACAGAACTTCAAAACTGTCAAAATTCTCTGATTGCTCTAACTCCAATTTTTCAAGGGGAAGAGGGAAATATTCTGTTTCAATTATTTAAACCTTCTCTGTCTATTCCTGATGATAAATATATAGATGGTGGAGCGAGTAATTTTATTCGGAGAAGCTTTAAGTTTTTGGGCGATTTTATCCAAAGGGTAGGTGTTAAACGAACTGCTGAAGTTTTAGAAATTGGTTGTGGAATTGGGAATATTGCTTATGGTCTTTCTTATTATTTACAGTCTCCAGGGCGTTATGAAGGATTGGATTTTTCTGAGGAGTTAATATCTTGGGCGCAGGAAAATATTACAACTGAAAAACCTCATTTCAATTTTCGGCAAATAGACTCAGATTTTCAATTTCTCTACGATGAAAAAAGTTTTGATTTTGTCTTTATTAGTTCTAAGTTTACTCAAATGGGTGGGAGTGAGATTCGTAATTATTTAGATGAGGTTTATCGAGTTTTAAAATCTGGTGGTCGTCTGTTATTTAATTGTTTCTTGATTAACCATGAGTCGGAACAGTTAATTTCTGAAGGTAAAAGTTCTCAACCTCTTATTCATCGAGTTCAAGAAGGTTTTACGAAGGATAAGAATGCACCAGAAAAAGGTATGGGTTTTCTGGAGTCTTTATTGTTGGAGTGGGTGAATAATTCTGGTTTTGATGTGTTAGGAAAGTTCTATGGTTCTTGGTGTGGTAGAGCGGGTTGTAAAAGTTATCCAGATATGTTGATTCTTGAAAAGTCAGAAGGTAGGAATTTAGAATTCAGAAGTCAGAATTTAGAAGTAAAAACTGAGAAGTCAGAGTTTAATATTGAGCAGCAAGAAGGCAGCAATTTAGAATTGAGAATTCAGAATTCAGAATTGATAAGTCAAAAAGAGGAAGTCAAAACTGAGAATTTAGAATTGATAAGTCAAAAAGAGGAAGTTGATATTGAGAAACAAGAAGAAATAGAAAATCAAGAAGAAGTTTTTCTAGAGTCGTCTTTGCAAAAAGTTGAGAGCGATCGCTCAGAGATTTTGCCGGAAAATTTACTATCGGTGGTTACTCCGGAAATAATTCCGACAGCTACTTCTTCTATTTCTCCTTTACTGACAGAAATAATGGCAGATTTGGAAAAGTCGCAAATAGAGATTGAAGAAATTCAAGCTGATTTGGAAAAGTTTAAATCTAAAAAGAAAAATACTTCACCTCAAAGTCTATTTACTGTCGAAAAAGGTAAAAATTTGTCTGAGTTGGGAGAACAAACTCCTGGGAAAAAAAAAATTCTAACTAACCAGATAGAAGTAGATACTAATTTGCCTGAGTTGGCAGATAAAACTTCTACTAAACCATTAGTAGAAGTTAATAATTTGTCTGGATTGGGAGACCAAACTTCTACGGCAAAAAAAATTCCGACTAAACCAGTAAAAGAAGTTAATAATTTGTCTGGATTGGGAGACCAAACTTCTACGGCAAAAAAAATTTCTACTACACCAGTAAAAGAAGTTAATAATTTGTCTGGGTTGGGAAACCAAACTTCTACGGCAAAAAAAATTCCGACTACACCAGTGGTAGAAGTTAATAATTTGTCTGGGTTGGGAAACCAAACTTCTACGGCAAAAAAAATT
>NZ_JAAHHT010000321.1:0-2286 GCF_010672085.1 Okeania sp. SIO3I5 | reverse complement strand
AGAAGTTAATAATTTGTCTGGGTTGGGAAACCAAACTTCTACGGCAAAAAAAATTCCGACTACACCAGTGGTAGAAGTTAATAATTTGTCTGGGTTGGGAAACCAAACTTCTACGGCAAAAAAAATTCCGACTACACCAGTGGTAGAAGTTAATAATTTGTCTGGGTTGGGAAACCAAATCCCGACACAAAAAAAACAGGAATTATTGGGTTTATCAGGAGTAACGGTTGAAAAGTTCTGGGAAATTATTAATCCAGTAATTTTAATGGAAGGAAGAAAGAAGAAAGAAGAAGCAAGAGGAGATTTTTCTCAACCTTCTATTAGTATCCTAACTCCTACTTGGAATTCCTCTTTAGATTGGTTTGTGGAAACAGTTTTGAGTGTTCTTAATCAATCTATTCCTAACTGGGAATGGTGCATTGTTGATGATGGATCGAAACAGTCAGAAATTAGAAATGTTCTTGCTGGTTTGGCAGAAAAAGAATCGAGAATTAAAGTGCTATTTTCAGAAGATAATGGCGGTATTAGTGCTGCGACAAATAAGGCACTAAATATGGCAAAAGGAGAATTTATTTGTTTATTAGACCATGATGATACTCTCGCACCGACAGCTTTAGAAAATAGTTTGGATAAACTCGTAGAAGGATTTGATGTGGTTTATTCTGATGAGGATAAAATTGATTTTTCTGGCTTAAATTATATTCACCCATTCTTTAAACCTGATTGGTCACCTGAATATTTTCGTGGTGTAATGTATGTCGGTCATTTATTATGTGTTCGTCGAGAAATAGCTTTAGTTGCTGGAGGTTTTAAAAGTGAATTTGATGGGGTACAAGATTATGAGTTTATGTTAAGAGTTTCCGAGCAAACTAATAAAATTGCTCATATTTATAAGCATCTTTATCATTGGCGACAAGTTCAGGGAAGTATTTCGGGAGATGCTGATGCTAAAGCTGGTATTGAAGTAGTACAACAAGCTGCTGTTAATGCTCATTTAGAAAGAATTGGTTTGGCGGCAAAAGCAGAACCTGGTTTGGGTAAACATCGGGTAAATATTAATCCTTTGCCAAGAAAGAATTATCCTTTGATTAGTTTGATTATTGCTAGTCCTCATATTTCGGAAAGTCTCGCTCAATGGTTGGAAAATTTCTTGTCTATTTCTACTTATCCCGAAAATGAAGTAATTTTAATTGGTGGCAATGACGCAGAGAATTTAATTGAAAATCCTGCTGTGAAAGTTTTAAGTTTACCCGGTAAGTTTAATTATTCTCGTGCTTATAATTTGGGTGCAAAAACTGCTCAAGGTGACTATTTTGTTTTTCTGAATATTAATTTAGAACCTGCGGTTGAAGATTGGCAAAGACATCTTTTATATTATGCGGAACAATCTGATATTGGTGCTGTGGGAGGGTTGTTAGTTTTCCCCAATGGAACTGTTGAACACGCGGGTATTGTGTTAGGAAAATCGGGAAAAGTTAATTATGTGATGCGAGGTTTTCCTACTAATGATGATGGTTATGCAGGTTCTTTAGTTTGTGCAAGAGAGGTATCTGCTCTAAGTCGAGATTGTTTGATGGTGAGTCGGGAAAATTTTGAGTTGGTAGGTGGTTTTAATGAACATTTTTTCTCTGATTATCAGGATGTTGATTTGTGTTTGAAATTGAGAAAGAAAGGTAAGCGAATTTTGTTGACTCCTCGCTGTGTTTTAATTAACCATGAATCAGAAAAACATAGGCAGGAAAATTATGATGTGGTTGATTATATGTTGCTGTTAGATCAATGGCAAATTTATATGGATCTGGGAGACCCATATTGGAGTAGGGGAGTAGGGGAGTAGGGGAGTAGGGGAGTAGGGGAGTCGGGGAGTCGGGGAGTCCTGTTCGCGTAATGGCGAAGATACATAAGTTTTGTAATTTCTGACCACATCTCCGAGACCTCCGACACTTCCGACACTCCCCACACCTCTGAGACCTCCGACACTTCCGAGACCTCCGACACTTGCGAGACCTCCGACACTTGCGAGACCTCCGACACTTGCGAGACCTCCGAGACCTCCGACACTCCCCACACCTCCGACACTCCCCACACCTCTGAGACCTCCGAGACTTCCAACACTCCCCACACCTCCGAGACCTCCGAGACTTCCGAGACCTCCGACACTTCCGACACCTCCGACACTCCCCACACTCCCCACACTCCCCACACCTCCGACACTCCCCACAGCTCCGAGACCTCCGAGACTTCCGACACTCCCCACAGCTCCGAGACCTCCGAGACTTCCGACAC
>NZ_JAAHHT010000320.1 GCF_010672085.1 Okeania sp. SIO3I5 | reverse complement strand
TCAAATAATCCAGTGATACCAGGAGTAGCCCAGTCTTCACTGTGGGGTATGGGGAAAGTAATTAGCATAGAACATCCAGAACTCAATTGTGTGCGCATAGATTTAGATCCACAGCAGACCATAGAGAGTCAAGCTGAAGAACTATTTCAGGAAGTTGGGTCGAAGGATAAGGAGGATCAGGTAGCATGGCGTGGAGATGAGCGTTATGTAGCTCGATTGGTAGCTAGTCCTCATCAGCAAGCAGTGGTAGAAGACCAAAAAGTACCATCACAACCATTCAAATTAGGAATTTCACAAAAGGGTAGTTTAGATAACTTAATTCTACAGCCAATTACCAGAAAGTCTCCAGCAGCAAGGGAAATAGAAATTCGAGTTAGGGCAACAGGACTGAATTTTCGTGACATACTCGTTGGCTTGGGTGCTTACCCAGGAGAGGGAAATATGGGAGGAGAATGTGCTGGTGAAATAGTGGCTGTAGGAGAACAAGTCAAAGATTTTCAGGTGGGTGACTCCGTGATTGCTCTGACAGAGGGCAGCTTTAGTCAATATATTACTGTTGATGAGTTCCATGTAGTTCTCAAGCCAGAAAATCTCAGCTTTGAAGAAGCAGCATCGATTCCAAACAATTTTCTAACGGCCTATTACACGTTACATCATATCGCTAAGATTACGGCAGGCGATCGCGTTTTAATCCATGCTGCAACTGGAGGAACGGGGATGGCTGCGGTTAAAATTGCCCAGCAAGCAGGAGCAGAAGTTTTTGCCACTGCTAGTCCTGCTAAATGGGATGCTCTACGACAGATGGGAGTTAAACACATTATGAACTCCCGGACAGTGGAGTTTGCAGATCGGGTAATGGAAATTACTGAAGGTCAAGGAGTTAATATTGTACTCAACTCTCTGACTTCTGGGGAATTTATTAGCAAGGGTCTGTCGGTAGTAAGTCGGACAGCAGGTCGGTTTGTGGAAATCTCCAAGCGAGGAGTCTGGGAACCCAGCCGAGTAGCAGAATTTAGACCGGATATATCTTACTTTGTGGCAGATTGGTCAGTAGAGTCTCAAGAAAAACCAGAGTTAATTAATTCCATGTGGAAGGGATTGGTAGATCAGTTCTCCAAAAACTTACTACAACCACTACCTTTAAAGCTATTTCCTATAGAGGAAGTCATCAATGCCTTTCGTTATATGCAGCAAGCCAAACACATTGGCAAAATTGTGGTAACTCAAACAGCACAACCAGCTAATGAAACAAAATCTTTGAATTTCAGAGAAGACGCTTGTTATTTGATTACAGGAGGTATGGGAAGTTTAGGTTTACTGGTGGCTCGTTGGATGGTGGATAAAGGAGCCAAGCATTTGGTGTTGCTAGGACGCCGTGTACCAGATGATATTACTAATCAAAAAATAACAGAGTTAGAAATAGCTGGAGCTTCAGTGGTAGTGGAAAAAGCTGACGTGTCCGATATTGAATCAATGACTAGAGTAGTGCATAAGATCGACCAGTCCAACATACCACTAGCAGGAGTAATGCATTTGGCAGGGATATTGTCGGATGGAGTGCTACAAAACCAGAATTGGTCTAGCTTTGAGCAAGTGATGGCTCCCAAAGTTCAAGGGGCTTGGCACTTGCATCAATTGACTCAAAACCAACCCTTGGACTTTTTTGTACTCTTTTCTTCGATAGCATCTCTATGGGGTGGACCGGGTCAGGGAAATTATTCGGCAGCCAATGGGTTTCTCGATGGTTTAGCCCATTATCGTCGCACTCAGGGATTACCAGGATTGAGTATTCATTGGGGTGTAATTTCTGAAATAGGACTAGCAGCGGAACGAGGTCTCGATATTACGGCACCTGAGCAGGGTATGGGTGTGATATCTCCAACTCAGGTGTTAGAGTTCCTAGAACTATTGATGAATGGTTCAGATGTTGAAGTAGGAGTATTTCCTATAGAATGGTCAAAGTGGCAGGAAAGAGTAGCCCAATGGTCTTTCTTGGCAGATTGGCAGGAAACTATATTGGAGGACACAAAATCATCTAGGTCAGATTTTCTGTTAAAGTTAGAGGCTACACTACCCAGTGAGCGTCGCTTGTTGTTGGTGGCTCATGTGCGTCGTCAGGTGGCTAATGTGTTGGGAATTAATGATTCTGAATCGATTGCTTTGGAAAGAGAGTTTTTTGACTTGGGTATGGATTCTTTGACTTCTGTGGAGTTAAGGAATAAGTTGCAAAGTAGCTTGAAGTGTTCGGTCCCCTCTACTCTCGCTTTTGATTATCCTACAATTAATCAGCTAGTGGATTACTTGACCCAACAATTAAACTTAACCGATGCTCAAGAGGATCGAAGTAATAACTTGTCTGCTGAAAAAATTGATTTTAATGCGGAAGCAATTTTAGACCCGACCATTATTCCTAAGACTAAGGTCAATAAGAATATTGTTGAACCTCAGAACATTTTCTTAACAGGAGCAACAGGTTTCGTAGGAGCTTATTTGCTTGATGAGTTATTACGAAAAACTTCAGCAAATATATACTGCCTAATTCGGGCTAATGATACCGATCTAGCTAAACAGAAACTCAAAGATAAACTAAAATCTTATTTGCTCTGGGATGAGGATAAATTTAGCTCCAGAATTATCCCTGTAGTAGGAGATTTGTCTAGTCAATTTTTCGGGCTATCAACAGAAGAGTTTAACTTTCTTGCCAACCAGATTGATGTTATTTATCATAATGGAGCCTGGGCTAATCATATTAACCACTACGCTATACTCAAACCGACTAATGTCTTGGGGACTCAAGAGGTTTTAAGATTAGCTAGTCAAATTCATGTAAAACCCGTGCATTTTATATCTACTGTTGAAATACTTTTCTCATTATCTAGTAATTCTGATAGTATAACCATTCTAGAATCCGAACCCTTAGGTGAAGCTCATAATCTGAAGCGTGGTTACGGGCAAAGTAAATGGGTAGCAGACAAGTTAGTAATGGCAGCAAATGAACGAGGGATTCCTACTTGTGTATATCGCCTACCAATGATAACAGCAGATACTAATACTGGTGCTAGCAATACTAACGATAGAATTTGTCGCTATATTAAAGGTTGTATGCAACTAGGAATGGTACCAATTTTAGAAAGTAAATTTTTAGAGAACTGGGTTCCTGTAAATGAAATAAGTCAGGCAATTGTTTATTTATCTCAGCAAGAGACATCTTTTGGCAAAGCATTTCATTTAATAAATCCCGAAACCACATCTCTTAACTATGTATTTTCTTTGATTTGCTCCGTATATTCCTCTGTGAAAGAAGTTTCATTAAATGATTGGGTGATGGCTTTATCAAATTATCCCAAAAATGCTTTGCATTCTTACATTTTTGGGCTTAGTTCCCAAATGGAAAAATCGAAAGAAAAACTATCCAGCGTATTTTATGAGCACATGCAATTAAGCGTAACTTCCCCACAAGAAGCTATTATTGACGATCGCAATACTCAGAATGGCTTGCTCGGCAGTGGAATTACCTTTAGCTCCATAGACAAGCCATACCTAGAAAAAATGCTTTCATATTTGAACCAAAGTGGCTTTTTAAACTTACCTTCTTAGAGCTAACTCAGACAGGACTTATACGGGAGGCACTATATATATAGCCCATAAACAACAGAGCGATCGCTATAATTTTTAGAGAGCGATAGCCAAGTATTTCTTAGCCTTTATCTATTGAGAAAAACTTAAATAGGGTTTGCTGAAAAAGTCTTTTAATAGTAGGGAGAAGCCAGAATCGGTGAATCGGTGAATCCAGGAATCAGAAGAATTACAGAAGAGGTAGGAAGAAGAATTATCAAAGTGATTTTCGGCTAATTATGGCAGAAAATCCTAGACTTTTTAGCTTGAGAGGCTTAAAAACTGGTACTTTTGACATACTGAAAAATGCTAAAAAGTTTATCTGTAAAGGCTTTCAGGCTTTTTTCAGCAAGCCCTATTTAGGACTTGCCGATCAAATCTCAAAGAATTAACAGATAAAGCTTTTAGCCTTTCTGAGTATGGAAATAGTACCAGTTTTTTAGCTCTTGGTGCTCAAAAAGGAGCTAATTTTGGGGTGAGGGGGGCAGAAAAATTACTCTAACAATTATTCCTCCTACTTTCCCCCTATTTTCACCCTCCCTACACGGATTTGGTATCATAAGTAAAAATCTAGTTCATCTACACTTATAGCAATGAGCGCTGGCGTATTTACATATTACTATTGTCTTTAAATGTGGTACAAATTTCTGCTACTATTACCAATACTTTCACGCATACTATATTATTAGTAGTGATTTGTACCATGTAAACATACCAGTGCACCTTGCTATAGCTGCTCCCAGATATACACACTCCGATGCTACCGAACATGATATAATATGAGCCAAGTATTCAATTAGTAATTAAGGAACAAACATGACACATAGCATAGTTTCAAAAGATGATCTTGTTGGAATATGGAAATTTATCGAGGTGAAATATGTAGATAAGCAACAAAACACCATTGATTCCTATGGCAAAAATCCCGTAGGCTACCTTATATATACTCAGGAGGGGTATGTGGCAATCTCAATTATGATGAGGGATCGCTTAAAGCTGGGATTACCTGTAGAAGAAATCCAGGCTTTGGGGTATGGTGCAAAACCAAAGTTAATTCAAAATCTATTTGGGTATATCAGAGCAATTTTTCGATATGTTCAGGCAGGGAATAATTATGCTGCTTATATTGGTAAATATGAAATTATAGATAATAAAGTTATTCACCATATTGAAGTTAATATTGTTCCAGATGCAGTTGGTACAGTTCTGGAACAGACTATTGAGATTTCAGGAGATAAACTTGTACTAACTAGATCTGGGGTAAATATCATTTCCGCTACTTTGCAGCGTGTTTCCTAGGACTTTCCCAGAGAATGTTCATTAACTCAAGGGGGTTCAAGGGGTAACAAGGTAGCTAAAAGTTAGGGGGCGACTTTCGCCCCCTCAGTAAAGTTACAAGATTGATAATTCTACTAGACTATTGATTTCCATAATTATTCAGCAATCAAAAATCTACAAAGAATAATTAGTCATCATTATCACAGGTAGGAGATAATAGATCCCAACAGAAGGGCGCTTTTGCTTGGAAGTTTCCTGACACATCACCTGACAAGTACGGAGCGGTAGTCTGGTCAAACACCATCGAACTTAAATTCTTATCTTTCAGTTTTTTCATACTAGCCCAGAAAATATTCGGATTTTTGGTGTATTCAAAAAAGTAAGTGGCATCTGTATCATTAGTGATCTTGCACACATTATTCCTTTGGTTCGCAAGAGTCCGCCATTGGGTTGTCCCCAAGTCCTGACCATCCAGACCGAGTGGATCGGAGACATTGCGGATAATGCCCAAAGCTGCAGCTAACTCACTCCGCCGATCCTCCTTATATTCCTCGGCATTACTCTCCATGGCTCCCAAGTAATAGCTAGCCCTGATGAATCGGTCTGAGGCACTGCTGGTGCCTGGTAGAAATAACCCAGCGATATTATTTTCATTTAAACTGGAGTACAATGTCTTCCAATAGCTATTGATAGCAAGCTGTTGATCGAAGATCGGGTCATTGGTCAGCACATCGTATTCCTTCTTGGAATGTATGATTGGTTCACCCTTAATGTATTCAACGATCGCTGAATTCCCAGTTTTATCCGAGATCGACATATGAAGTGAAAACGGCAAATTTCCCATCGTCACGCCTGGTAAAACTTCGATTGATAGAATATCGTCCGGTATGGAGCCAGGTCTTAATGATGTCGCGAGTTGATTAAGGGTTACTGTAGTGATTTTGAAAGGTTGTGGGTCTTGTCCCAGTCCTTTAACTGCATCGTCAACGGTTGCATAATTATCAAGGACATATTGACCCCAGGCACCAATGGACAAGGTTTTATCAGATTCTGTAGGTTGACCGTAGCTCGTCTCTAACAAAAAGAGGAGGTTGACAACGAGACCCTCCTCGTTTATACCGTCAACAGTAGCGATGTCATAGCTAGATGTAACGATACTATCATATTTTGAAGTCCATTCGAGTGACTGCTCACCAGCACCACCTTTACGCTCCATGCCTTTCTCAAAGAACCAGAGTTTGGCCTCGGGGTTATGAAACCAGTCCATACTCCGCGCAGTAACTGGTCCGTTGTCACTGTCGTAGACTAACCTGCTACAAGCCTGAGCGGCTGGCATCACTGCCATGGACAGGATGGTAATGAATACAACCAATATAGTTGCTAGCTTCTTCATAAGATTATGCTTTTTCGTGATTAAGTTCAATGCTGCGAATGTCCTGGATTATTTATCCATAACAATAACAACATAGCATACTGCTCGTCACTTAGATCAATATTTTTTTTTATCCAATTAATTTTATTAATAAACTTTTCTAATTGCCAAATTCCTTACGCTCTAGAATATTGATACAAGCTAATAAAACCATGAAAATCAATCCGCCACCAATGAAGATCCCGATCCATTCTAAATATGGAATATATGGCAACTGTCTCACAACTTCATCAACAACTTCAAGATTAATCGGTTGAATAATCTCAAAATATTGCTGATAGAGGAAGCTATACAATGTGCCAAACTCACCTATCAGGACTACAGATGACAAAGCACGCAAAATCGTTGCCAAAGTTAGAGCAGATCTGTTAACTGTTAACTCAAAAGGTATAGTTTGCTGTCGGAGTTGAGGCAGAATTATATCATTATACTGATTAAAAGTATCCGATAACTTCTGAAACGATGCCCTAATACTCTCAGGACGCAAACTCTTTATTAAAGCCCGGCGATCAGCTTCCTTATTGTACTTTTTGATAATATTGAACGTATTTAGTTCTGGCAAGAGATATTGCAGTGAACCATCTAATGCAAAGAAGGATCTAGTAATTTTCAGAAGTGTCCAATTAGTTGGTATTCTGTTCTCAAAAATTACTTCATTAATTTCTTGGGTAGCCCCACCCAAGGACTTTTCTTGATATGATAACCCCTTGAGTTCAGATTTAGCTGACCAAGATTCAAATCCACGAGCCATTTCTATCCTTACTCTACTAATATTAGCTTTTGGAACATCTACACCCAATCGGATATAATAATCAGAGGCCTTAGGAAAATCTCCCTCTGAGAGAGCATTTATATAATTCAAATAAAATCTTCTAAATTCTGCGTCCAGAGTTCCCGTACTTCCCAAATCAATTAAGACAAATTTGCTTTTGCGTAATAAAATTATATTACCTGGGTGTAAGTCTCCATGATAAAGATTATCTTCAAAAAGTTGTCGTAATAAAGACAGGAATAGCTTTTCACCAATTTCTTTGGCGTCTACATCATTTTCATCATCCCACCGCTTTGCTCTCTGGCGATCGCTCAGTAATATCTTAATATAGTCAGACATCAAAACACCGTCTATAAATTCCATCACTAAAACTCTACGTTTACAATATTTCTGATATACTGTTGGGACATATATTTTATGGAATTTGAGGTTCTTTTTCATGCGACGACCATTAGCAGCTTCATAGCGAAAATCCAACTCTTCCTTAAAAGTCTTTTCCAGTTCTACTACAAACTCATCCCAACGCAGATAAGAGGCAACATTGAAAGATACTAACAAATTAACAAAAATCTTAATGATGTCTAAATCTCGCTTGAAAGCATCTTCCAAACCAGGACGCTGAACTTTAACAACTACAGAAATTTTCTTTTTCTTTTTCCGCAAAACTGCTCTATGAATTTGAGCAATAGAAGCTGCTGCGAAAGGTTCTTTATCAAAACTCTCAAATATTTTTTCTATAGGAGCACCCAATTCTGATTCAATAGTTGAACGTGCTAAATCAAAAGGAAACCCAAGAGCTTCATATTGCAGACTTCGTAATTCGTCACATACCTCTTCTGGAAAAAGATCTGTTCGGAGTGCTAGTATCTGACCTGCTTTTACCCAAAAACCACCAAATTCTTCAAATATTTCTCGTAATTGAGTGGCTGTTTTTTGCACATCTGATTTACCAGTAAATTTGCGATATTGTACTCTAGCAAAATAAACTAGAAATCGCCAAACAACATAGGGCGTTGATAAGCGACGAGTCTCCAGAGTTTCTACAACCTTTACTTTTTTTCGGTTTTTTTTCTCAATTATAGGCGTGGGGATATCTTTATTCTTGATCATCTTTTGAACTATACCGATAAACTGTTGATTAATAGTGTAATTTCTATCGAATTTGTAAATCTTACAACTATAGACAAATTACACCTAAGTAAGAAACTCCAAAACAGAATTTTCTGATTGTGCTTTGTCATCAGGATAATTTTTAATGTCTACCTACTTAATGCTCAGACTTAACGAAGTCAGAAGTCAGAAGTCAGAAGTCGTGGATCGAGTGTGTAATTCTGAGGTCTCCATTTCCTGCGGAAAGGCTTCGCCAACAGAATGTAAGACACACTCAAGACAGTTATTTTTGTAACGAGGATTAGAGCAACGCTCCAAAAATATTTCGCCGATCCAGGCGGGGTTTTAGACCCAATTATTTTGATAATTTTTTTTTGTCAAAAATATAAGAATTAACTGGACTAGATTGAGCAAATAAAATAATTTTAAAATTATTTTTTCGACAGCTATATAGGATAATAGATCAACTTAATTTATTTTCATATCTAAATAATAAAAAGCTGATCTTTAATTAATATTTTTTCACTTTATATTGTGACATTATAATAGCATTTCATTACTATATTTTACATTTTCTTTATAAAAAAGAAGATCGATTGAGATAATTTTTCAAGTATCTAAAGTAGAGCGGTTCAATAATGGATAATGGATAATTACCTCTCCCTTTTAGGGAGAGGATTGACGCGGTAGGA
>NZ_JAAHHT010000032.1:68176-71698 GCF_010672085.1 Okeania sp. SIO3I5 | reverse complement strand
TTCTAGCGTCTCTCGAAATTCCCATTTATCTTAACTACTCTCTATTTCCTAAATCAGACAGAGAAATTTGAGCAGCAGGAGTATTTTTTGCCGGAAAGAAAAATCGGGAAAATTCGACTTAGTTGAGCAGATCAAAGTAGAAAAATTCAGGAACAGTTTTTCCTTCTAGCGTCTCTCGAAATTCCCATTTATCTTAACTACTCTCTATTTCCTAAATCAGACAGAGAAATTTGAGCAGCAGGAGTATTTTTTGCCGGAAAGAAAAATCGGGAAAATTCGACTTAGTTGAGTAGATAAGATTGGCAAAATTCAGGAACAGTTTTTCCTTCTAGCGTCTCTCGAAATTCCAATTTATCCTGACTACTCTCTATTTCCTAAATCAGACAGAGAAATTTGAGCAGCAGGAGTATTTTTTGCCGGAAAGAAAAATCGGGAAAATTCGACTTAGTTGAGTAGATAAGATTGGCAAAATTCAGGAACAGTTTTTCCTTCTAGCGTCTCTCGAAATTCCAATTTATCCTGACTACTCTCTATTTCCTAAATCAGACAGAGAAATTTGAGCAGCAGGAGTATTTTTTGCCGGAAAGAAAAATCGGGAAAATTCGACTTAGTTGAGTAGATAAGATTGGCAAAATTCAGGAATAGTTTTTCCTCCTACACTCTCTCTAAATTTCCATTTCTCCTAACTACTCCCTATTTCCTCAATAAGACAGAGAAATTTGAGCAGCTTATTTAATCCTCTTGTTGCTCAAATAGTTTACAATTTATATCCTTAGATCAAGTTAATTGTTATACTTATAAACCCCATAGATAGAGAAATCCAACACTATCAACATGAAATTAAATTAGGTTATGAATCTCTGAGTTTTAAAGAGGCGATCGCTCAAGAATCTAATCGTCTAGAAGGTGAAGTGGATAAAATTATAGAAACAGAAACTTATGGTAGTTTTAAGCATCAACACTTTAGTTATGTATCTCCCAGTAGATATATTGAGCAACTTGAAAATTGGATTAAATTTTTCCCCAGAGAACAACTTTTAATTCTGGAAACTGAAGAGTTATTAGAGCATTCTCAAGCAACTATGAACCAAGTATTTTATTTTCTAAATTTGCAGTCACAATATGTAGATTATTCTCTAGATATTAACCAGGAAAAAACAATTGATATTGACTCATAAATATATCAGAAGTTAATTGAATACTTTCAACGATATAACCAAAAATTAAATAAACATCTTGGCATCAACTTTAATAAAAGATTCCACAATTATATGAACATAAAAATCAATAACAACAAACCAAATTTTTTGATAATTGGAGCGCAGAAATGTGGCACTAATTCCTTATACAACTATTTAATTCAACATCCTTTAGTTGCTCCATCCTTACAACATGAAATTCATTACTTCGACTTGAATTTTGACAAAGATTTAAAATGGTATCGAGCGCAATTTCCCGAATTAGAACCAGGAATAATTACTGGAGAATCAAGTCCTTACTATTTATTTCATCCTTTAGTAGCTCAAAGAATTTTTGAGAAATATCCTCAGATGAAACTAATTCTTATTTTAAGAAACCCAGCAGAAAGAGCTATTTCTCATTACTACCATGAAGTAAGATTAGGATATGAATCTTTAAGTTTAAAAGAAGCGATCGCTGCCGAACAAACTCGTTTACAAGGGGAAGTTGATCGAATCATTCAAACAGGAAGATATTATAGTTTTAACCATCAACATTATACATACAAAGCAAGGGGAATATATATTGAACAACTCCAAAATTGGATGAGCATTTTTCCCAAAAAGCAATTTATTATCCTCAAAAGTGAAGACTTATTTAGCAACCCTCAAAAAACTATGAACAAAGTATTTCAATTTTTGGAATTACCTGCATATTCCTCAGAAAAATATCTTCAATATAATTCTGGCAATTACTCACAACCTAGTGCAGAAATATATCAGGAATTAGTAGAATATTTCCAACCCTATAATCAAAAATTAGCTGAATATATAGGAATTAATTTTCACGAAATTCAAGCAGATAATTAAATTCACAAAAGTAATCAGGAACAAAGGATATTGCTGACTCTCATCTCCTAAAAAACTAAAAATTATAGGATATGAATCTTTGAGCTTGAAAGAAGCAATCGCTGCCGAACAAACTCGTTTACAAGGAGAAGTTGATCGAATCATTCAAACAGGAACATATTATAGTTTTAACCATTAACATTATACATACAAAGCAAGGGGAATATATATTGAACAACTCCAAAATTGGATGAGCATTTTTCCCAAAAAGCAATTTATTATCCTCAAAAGTGAAGACTTATTTAGCCACCCTCAAAAAACTATGAACAAAGTATTTCAATTTTTGGAATTACCTGCATATTCCTCAGAAAAATATCTTCAATATAATTCTGGCAATTACTCACAACCTAGTGCAGAAATATATCAGGAATTAGTAGAATATTTCCAACCCTATAATCAAAAATTAGCTGAATATATAGGAATTAATTTTCACGAAATTCGTAAGCATTCAGCGTTTAGCTATCAGCTTTATTACCTTTCAGATAAGAAAAAGGAATTTAGAAAGCAATAAGCGAGATTTCACATAATTAAAAGTATGGGTAAAAATCCATCAGTTAACCTTAATAGTCTATCGAATTACATCGTTCATTAAAAAGCTGTTTGCGTAGCATTCCGCAGGAATATCTGACTGCTAATAGCTGAATACTTACCTAAATTCAAAAAAAGTCATCAGCAATAGGAACAAAGAAATATTGCTGACTCTCATCTCCTCATAACTAAAAATTATAGAATTTTGAGTTTAAAAGAGGGGATCGCTACCGAACAAAATTGTTTACAAGGGGAAGTTTATCAAACCATTATAGTTCTGGAAATTACTCACAACCTAGTGCAGAAATATATCAGGAATTAGGAGAATATTTCCAACCATACAATCAAAAATTAGCTGAATATACTTGAATTAACTATAAAGTCTTAAATTTATCAATTTGATAACTCAATTTTTGCCAAAAGCAGAGTATAAATTAGGCAAATATTACTTTTCTCTATCAATTTTTCTAGGATTTAAAAAAAATCCCACACTTCCCACACTCGCACCCCATAGTGTCAATTATTAAAAAGTTTCTTTTGAGGAGGGAGCGCTCCTCATCCTCCCGAAAATTAACTAACTTTCCCACCTATCAAAAATTATAGAACCCCCAAATTTTTCCCATTATCAAATCTTTCCATCTATTGCTCCTTAGTGTAGAGATACAAACATTTTCATTCTCTGAAGCTCCTGAAAAAAAATCGGCGCGTCAAAAGATTTTCCGTTGCATTTTTACACAAATTCTGATATGCTAAAGATTAACTGGGGTTGCTCGCCTATACGCATGACTCTTTATTCAACCAAATTTTTTACTCAGAGACAATAAAGTATTCAAGAATTTTCGTAAAGAGCAATAACAGAAATATTTTCATCTTGTCAGAGTTTCTCATATATATGCTTGTTTTTGCC
>NZ_JAAHHT010000032.1:30562-68076 GCF_010672085.1 Okeania sp. SIO3I5 | reverse complement strand
GCATGACTCTTTATTCAACCAAATTTTTTACTCAGAGACAATAAAGTATTCAAGAATTTTCGTAAAGAGCAATAACAGAAATATTTTCATCTTGTCAGAGTTTCTCATATATATGCTTGTTTTTGCCTCATCAAATCTTGCCATCGATTGCTTCTTAGTGTAGAGATACAAACATTTTCATTCTCTGAAGCTCCTGAAAAAAATCGGCGCGTCAAAAGATTTTCCGTTGCATTTTTACACAAATTCTGATATGCTAAAGATTAACTGGGGTCGCTCGCCTATATGCATGACTCTTTATTCAACCAAATTTTTTACTCAGAGACAATAAAGTATTCAAGAATTTTCGTAAAGAGCAATAACAGAAATATTTTCATCTTGTCAGAGTTTCTCATATATATGCTTGTTTTTGCCTCATCAAATCTTGCCATCGATTGCTTCTTAGTGTAGAGATACAAACATTTTCATTCTCTGAAGCTCCTGAAAAAAAAATCGGCGCGTCAAAAGATTTTCCGTTGCATTTTTACACAAATTCTGATAAGTTAAAGATTAACTGGGGTTGTTCGCCTATACGCATGACTCTTTATTCAACTTAGTTTTCTTATTCAGATATAATAAGGAAAATCAAGCTAAAAGATATCAAAAGGGTTCTATAAGTAGGTTGGTATAATCAAACAGAAATATGTTTAGTTTGAGAAGTATGTTTAGTTTGGTAAAATAATCAGAAATAACCTATTTATCGAGCTATTTTATAGCTTTACATTTTATGATATAGCTTGATTGTTTAATGCTCACCCTTATTTAATATTGATAAATTAGTATTTTCCTATCCTACCAAAGAATTTTTATGTGTAGAATTAAACTGCTAACCCAGATTTTCTCTGATTAGTTCAGGCATACTTAATTTTGATTCTTTTTCGCACTTTGTTTCCTGAAAATTATAAATTTGTTTGTGTTTGTACCTTAACTACATCTGCACGAAAAAACTTAATTAATAAAATCACAAAATACAGATATATAACATGACTATTGATTACGAAAAAGCATGGGAAAACTATGCAAAAGAATGGCAAGAAAATCACCCAAAATTAACTAATATAGGAGATGAATGGATAGGCAAAGCAGCCGGAGCAGCAAACTCATTAACAGAGTATGAAAAATTAATAGAAGACAAATTTATCCTACCTTATATCAAATCAAAAGATACAGTATTAGAAATAGGAATTGGTGGGGGAAGAACCGCAGCATTGTTACTCAAAAATTGCCAAAAATTAATATGTGCAGATATTTCCAATTCCATGTTAAATGCTACTAAAAATCGACTTGGTGAAGATCGAATAAAATATGTAAAAATTGACGGAATAACACTAAATCAAATTGAATCACAAGTAGCAGATGTTTGCTTTTGCTACGACACAATGGTGCATTTAGAACCCAGAGATATTTTTAACTACCTAACTCAAATTCCTGCCAAATTAAAAGGGCAAAAACTTTGCATATTTCACCACACAAATACCCTCAGCGATCTAGGTTGGCAAAGATTTCTTAAAGATTGGGATAAAAATCTTATGGGAAAACGAAATGGCACCGCTCACTCAGTAATGACAGACACAATAATGGAAAAATTTCTCTCCCATCTTAACTACCAAATTATTCATAAAGACACTAACTCAGTTCCTAGAGATTGTGTGTGGATTTGCCAAGCACCTGACAAGAATTAATAATTAATAATTAACAATTAATAATTAATAATAAAGGGAATAGCAAAAAATAAATTATCCAATTTTTGAACTAAATCTGGAAAGTTTCGCTGCCTTTATTCCCTACTCCCTCAATTCAGGGTAATTGAATTAGGACTTGCACATAAACACTATATACAGCGTTCAAAAACTCTAACGTTATAGATATGTAGTGTTTAGAACTCAAAAATGCGTAAGTCCTATGTATATTTTTTATTTGGAAGTCCCTAATAATTTAGTAGAATAAAAGTTATGCATAAATATAGTCTGATGTAGTAAAACAATGTTAAATATCTTCTTAATTCCTACAGAGGTACTAAATATTTGACAAAATTTAATAACTCAAAGTCCAGATGTTTAATGGTATAATGAAGTAAGCTAAAAATTCAAGACTAAATAATAATAAAAATTCCTTAATACTCAAATTATTATAGTAATTTTAAATCCTTGATTTCTGAGATGCAGTTGAGAGATTTATGATTCATAAAAATCATCGTTTTTCTGCTGAAATTGACCGACTGTGTTTTTTTTCTAAAAATCTCTTAAACTCATGCTAATTATTTAATTCGTCAATCTTTCATCTTTGAAAAGACAAATCTATCCTATTATGACCTGCAAATTATGACCTGCAAAAAACTTTGCAATCTCAATCAGATTATCAAGCAATGCCAGAATCAAGTATCTCAACAAATCTTGATGATACTAGATAGAAATACCGAAAAGCTTTTTAGTAGCAAACGAAATTTATCAACAGAACCAATCATTGTTTAAATCTCCTCCTCTCAATTCAAAATTCTTGCATTATTAATTCCCTTATTATCACCTCTGTCTAAAGTCAGAGGTGATAATAAGGAAAATATTTTTGATTTTTTTGTTAAACAAGAACGAGAAAAAGAATCCTTAATTAAAAAATTATTGAAATTCACTTAGAACCAAATTTTTTGAACTTTGAATGCGTGAATTTTGAATTAAAAAAATGGTCATATTTGACTATATTTTTATCAACTATTAAACCACAATCACCAATCGCCAAACTTATGAAGGCCCTATTCCTACACCCGAATTTTCCAGCCCAATATCGCCATATTATTACCGCTTTAGGAGCTAACCCAGAAAATAAAGTCGTCTTTGGTACAAAAAATGAACGTCCAGAATGGAAAATACCAGGAGTTTATAAAGCACTATTCAACCCCAGTCGGGAACCCCGCCCAGAAACTCACCATTATGTGCGTCCTCTAGAAAGTGCAGTAATCCATGGACAAGCCGTATTTAGAATGGCAGAACAACTCAAGGCCCAAGGATTTGTCCCAGACGTAATTTGCGGTCACTCTGGGTGGGGACCAACTCTATTTGTCAAAGAAGCATTTCCAGGAACTCCCCTTCTCTGCTACTTTGAATGGTTCTATCATTCTCAGGGTTCCGATGCAGATTTTGACCCCGCAGAACCCCTAACAGTAGATGACATGGCCAGAATCAGGGTAAAAAACGCCCCCATATTAATAGACTTATACTCTTGTGATTGGGGTTTATCCCCCACACAATGGCAGCGTTCCCAATTTCCCACAGAATTTCAAAGCAAACTATCCGTACTCCACGATGGAGTAGATACTGACTACTTCAAACCCAATCCCGGCGCAAAACTGGTACTGCCAAATCTAGACCTGTCTGGAGTAGATGAACTCGTGACCTATGTAGCAAGAGGAATGGAACCATATCGAGGCTTTCCAGAATTCATCGAAGCGATCGCCTATATTCAAGAAAGAAGGCCAAATTGTCATGTAGTAGTAGTTGGTTCAGAAAGAGTTTGCTATGGTAAATCTTTGCCTAATGGTAAAACTTATAAACAAGAGATGCTAGAAAAAATCCCCTTGGACTTATCAAGAGTTCATTTTGTTGGCTCATTGCCCTATGGATTATATCTGAAAGTCATTCAAGCATCAGATGTTCACATTTACCTAACCAGACCTTTTGTGCTGTCATGGTCAATGATTGAATCCCTATCCACCGGTTGCTTAATTGTCGGTTCAGACACAGCACCAGTCAAAGAAGTGATTCAAGACGGAGAAAATGGCCTATTAGTAGACTTCTTCTCTCCCAAGCAAGTAGCTGACCGTGTTGATGAAGTCTTAGACCATCCAACTCGCATGGCAGAAATACGGGAAAAAGCACGCCAAACTGTATTAGAAAGATACGCACTTTCAGATTTATTAAAAAAACATTTGGAACTAATTAATCAAGTTGCCAATCGTAGTCTACCAAAGGTAGGTATAGAGAAAAAAACCTCTCTAACCTGATCAAAACACTATGGCAAAGAAAGAATTGGTTAGGACAATTACTGATGATAAATCTAAAAAGTTGATATGTTTTTCTAACTGTTCCTTGTTCCTTGCTATAGATACCTGAAAAATTAACCATCATATTTGGGAACCTAAAATTAATTAATCCCGTCCACCAATAATGTTCATACTATAATCAATCATTAAAAATGTTTTGCCTGAGAATAAATACCAAGTTGTACATCAAAGTCAATAATGGTAAACTCACAGGCACATAACTCGGCCCAATTATGTCCGATAATTTTCGTAGTTAAAAGGCTAGACTAATACCAGATAAACAGGTTAAACTACAGCCGAATATAAAATTACTTATGTTCTTAGTGGCATAACCAAACAGAACAATTGACCATAAATTTATAGATGTAGAGGAGTGAAACGGTATGGTAACACTAACTAACGGAGACGATTTTTTCGATCAGGAGAACGAAGGAAATCAGATACCTGATACAATTAATGGTATTGGCGGAGATGATACAATATTAACTTCTGTCTTAAGCGGTAGCCTAGTTCGAGGTGGAGAGGGAAACGACTCTTTGCTGTCTAGGGGTATATCTAGTTTTAATACTGAAGGTGAATCAATCAATCCTGACAATCTCGAAGGTGGGAATGGAGATGATACTTTGAACTTCGTTGGTTTAGGAGGTTTTGGATTTGGAGATGCAGGTAATGACACCTTAGAAGTTATTTCCCGAACAACTCTCTATGGAGGAGGTGGAAATGACTTTCTCCGAGGTTCTAATGGAGATAACTGGTTCTCTGCCAATCAAGGTAATGATACAATAGTCATAGGCCAAAGAGATAGCATTTATGGTGGTAGAGATTCAGACACTATCAGTTTATTGTCTAATAATGAAGTACCAGACAACCTAGATTTGGAAAATCTAGCTACACTATCTAGTGCAACAGGTGATGATAACTTTATATCTGCCAACCGACAGGCAGATTTTGTTGCAGCTTGGGGCGATCGCGATATTATCTATGGTGGTAGAGATGGCGATACATTATATTCTTTAGGCAGCCAAGTCCGTTTAAGTGGAGATCGAGGTGATGATGTAATTACCAACTTGAATCGCGAAAGGACAGGCATCGTTCCGGGTAATAGTACCGCTACAGCTCTAATTCCAATATCAAGGTCTACCCTACTTGGTGGTGAAGGTAATGATTTGATTCAAGGTGCGGTAGGGCCATTACAGGACGGTAGAAATTCTTTAGATGGTGGAGTTGGGAACGATACTCTTCGTGGTCAAGCTGCAAGGGATACCTTAGTCGGTGGTGAAGGTAATGACTCTATTGTGACAAGATTGCTTGAAGAAAACCAGGATAAATTTAGTCCTAATTCTGTAGAACTTATACTTCCGGGTTTTTCTGGTGCAAACAGATTGGATGGTGGTGCAGGTAATGATACCTTAGTGGCAGGATTTGTAACTGATACAATGATTGGGGGTGAAGGTAATGACTGTCTGAGTGGTATATTTAACCGGGGAGATGGTGGTGCAGGTAGTGACACCATAGATGCTACTACTACAGGTACTGTAGTTGCTGAAATTACTCTGATTGGTGGTGCAGGTAATGACCGTTTACTAGGTAATACGAATACTGGTGTATCCAACTTCTTCAATGGTGGTACAGGTAATGACTTTATCCAGTTTGGTGGAACTGGGGATCAATTAATAGGCAACACACAAGGTAATGATACTATCATAGCAACTCAGATTGAAGGTAATACATCAACATTCTTGATAGTAGATACTCAAGGTAGGAACACCTTAAGTGGTGGTTTTGGAGATGATTCCCTAGTTACTGGAGCAGGTGATGACTCCATTATTGGTGGTGCTGAGAGTGAAACAGGAAACGATAGTATTGTTGCTGGTGCAGGGGATGACGTTATATTTGGCCGAGGTGGCCGAGATACTATTCTCGGTGGTGCTGGTAATGACTATATCGCAGCAGGTCTTAATGGTACGGGTGACTCATTAATTGGTGGTGAAGGAAACGATAGTTTTGCTTATTTTGCAGTCTCGGAAGACACCAAGAATAGTGTTATTGTAGATTTCGATCCTGCTGATGACCGAATACTACTTCTGGGTGATGGATTTAATTTAGCCAACTCCAGCGAAGGTTCAATTATTGCTAGTGCAGATTTTGTTCTGATTGACCCAGGCGATAACTATGTAAATAGTGATGCTCGAGGCACAACTCCAACAATTATCTACGAACGAAACCCCGTACAAATACCAGACGAAGAAAGCCCAACATTAGCAGGTTCCGGTTTGTTAAAGTACGATCCTAGTGGTAATGGTGGTCCAGAGGATCTAAGTGATGTTATTACTATTGCTCGCCTCAACGGTACTCCAAATCTACTTCAAAGCGACATTTTAATCATCTAAAACTAATCTATTAGAAAAAAATATGAGGCTGTGATTTCTTTTTAATCACTCCTCTTTTTTTGTCTTAATTAGGGCTGATTTGCGATTTAGTAGCTCTTTGAGGCGATCGCTTAAAATTTCAAATAAGACTATCAGGACTTACGTACGCATATCAAATTCTACACCATCTGTAGTGGCGGTTCACGAATCGCCACTACTAGATATGGTAGTTTTGCGTAAGTCCTGACTATAATTTTTTAGTTGCCTGTTAAATCAAAGTCAAACTTATATCACATATATTTAGGAAAGAGTTATTGACATACTCCCGACGTTGCCCTTCTATTCCTCCCTTTCACTCGTGGGGTTAGGGGGATGGACCAAGCGGGATTCTGAGCGCCTGGGAAACCCTGACCGCTGGGCATGACAGAGGTGATGTCCTCCTCCTGTGTTCGTTGATCTTAGACCAACTATAAGTATCATAATAAAATACCTCCTGCGTGGTCTCGGGGAGCGGAACATTTTATTTGTGGAGACGTCTAAGGCTTTGCCCTGGCTTTCATCCCGACGCTCCCCTAATAGCTGCCGCACTTGCTCCACCAACGGGAGAGCGCGGGACTTCCCTGGCGGGAAGTTAAAAAATATAGACTTTCAGATTTCATCATTCCTAATTGTGCAATGTTATCATCAGTAATTGCCAAAGGCGAATTATTTTTTACCTATAGATATCCCCATCTCCCCAAATTCCCCACACTCCCGAAAATAATTATTTAGCAGATCCTAATTAGGGGTTGCTGATTAAATTTTAAAGCATTGATAGATAAAGGTTTGAGCCGATAATGGTCTTTCATGCATTACAAGGTTTTTGCTACGCAAGAGCTGCATAAAGTTAGGATGAAAGGGTTGACTATTGGCAGAAAAATCAAGGGATAATTCTTCCTTCTGCCTCCTCACTCATTTTTTACTCTTCGAGTCTCGAGTCTCGAGTCTCCTGACTCCTACCCTCACCTATAAGATTTTTTCAGCAGCTCCTAATTAGTTTCTGTTTTGATTTCTTGCTCTACTTGATTTTTAGCTTCACTCTGATTTTTTTCCTTACCTTGAACTTGTTTTTCTAATAGTGATATTTGATTACCAATTAAACTTAAAAACGTAGTACCAAAATGTTGAATTTCCAAGAAACTAGCATGAGTAGCAGCAGGTTTATAAACTTTAAAAGTCTGCATAATTCCCAAAGTTGCCGCACTTTCTAACGGACCAATAAAACTTGTATCTCTATCCAAAAAATAAGGTTTACTCGCCCATTCTGCCATTTGTTCAGCATTCAAAAAATAACAACCAGAATGGGGGTTAAGAGTTCTATGAAAAGCAATAACTTTCTCCATAATTTTCCCCTTAAGCTGAGGTTGCTCTCGAATATTTTGAAATTTAGCTGTTATTTCTGGTTTTAAATTTCCATCTATATAAGCTTTTGGTACAGTTCCCAAAGGTGAAACTTCATAACGATTAGGTTGTAGTAAATTACCATTTCCTGTATGGTGATTAAACCATTTTAATTTCACAAAGAACCAAGGATCGTGTAGAACTAAATCATCTTCTAAATAACAATAATAATCATATTTTCCCAGACATGATTTTAGTACCGCTTGACATTCAAATCCTAATAACATAGGTTCTACATTACTGTTGTGGTGCATTAAAAAATCTGACGCTAAAGGAATCTGAGATAATAGGTGAAAACCTTGAGTTGTACAAACAATAATATCCACATCATTTCCGTGGCTTTGATTAGCAGGAATAGCTTGATGTTTGCTAATATCAATTATGTACTGAGATTTACCGTATAAGGCTTTCAATGAAGTTAAACAAGTAGTAATAGCTATTCTGCGCGTTTGTGGGTCTTTCCGTAAAGAACCATGTTGTCCGCTACCTTCAGGATTAAAAAAATGAGGAATTGTAAATAATATTCGCATTTGAGAATTTAGAATTTAGAATTTAGAATTTAGAATTTAGGAGTTATAACTCAACAGTTATATGAAATATAAAAAAGAATGCTACGAATAATTTATCTGGTTAAAAAGACATCTCCGATAATCAAAAATCAAATCAATTATCCTGTATAAATAATCAATTCTTTCCCCCTACTCCCTACTCCCTACTCCCTTTTTTCCAAGAGGTCTAAAGAGTTTACTTAAGACCTGTCTATTTAGGGTTTGCTGAAAAAGTCTTTTTGCTCTTTGTAGTAGTCAGTAGTCAGTAGTCAGGAGAAATGGAAATTTAGAGGTGATAGGAGTTAGAATTGTTCCTCAATTTCTCTGTCCAACTCTTGCTGTTAATACTAACTTTTTGAGGCTTTTTAACTCAAACAGGCGCACTTTTTCAAGACTTAAAAATGCCAATACCTTTATCTGTAAACATTTTCAGATTTAATCAGCAAGCCCTATTTAACTAAAAACAGAGTTTTACTTTAATATAATGATATATAGCAGTCATCGTTGCAAAGGGCGCAGACATTTATAAATACTCAAACATAGACATGGATTACTTTTGAATTTTGAATTTTAACTTGCACGTAGCGTTATATAGGCTATTCCTCCTAACTTCTGTAGGTCGCCAATCCGACGCCTCCCCTACCTAATATCAAGTATCATTAATTAGCCATAATAGAAAAATGTTTTTCTCTTTCAAATTGCTCCCTATTCCCTATTTCCAAAAATATAAATTTTGGGTATTCAAAAAGAAATTATAAATTATATAAGTTCTGAACTCCTTGGAAAAGGATAAGTTATTTGTAGCAAAAATTTTAGTATTTCATATTAGGAGTAAGGAGGGAAGAGAATTTAAAAACATTTGCACTTTAGCTGAAGATAAAACATTTTTTTGTACCGAATTAAGCAGAATTTGATATTACTTTTCTGAAAATCACTTGTTTTTTCAATGATTAATAAAATAGTTCAGGAAGACGATTTTTTAACTCTTCATTTAAACGTGGTAATTCATCGCGCATTTGCAGATACCAATCTCGGCGCTGACGATAATATTGACAAAGTAACCGATTATTTTTTACCCAATTATAAGCCTGATTTACTATTCTTTTTCGGAGATTTTTATCGATTATAAGTTGTCTAAATTTTCTAGCAAAATCTGACAGAGAATAATAAATTAAACCTGTTTCACCATCAATAATTGAATTTTGGTAAACTGTTGCACTAGCAAGCACAGCTACCCCATAACCCGCACATTCAAGAAACTTTAAATCTGATTTCATTTGATTAATTTGATTGTCATTTAGAGGTAATAAACCAATATCACAAGTACCAAGAATCTCTAGATACTTATCATAGGCACAAAATGGATAAAATTCTTTATTAGCTGTATTTAAACTTTTAAAAAATAACTCATCATGGATTACCTTTACCCTAATTTTATCCTGATAATCTGACAAAATTTGATTAATTATTGGCATAATTTCTTTCCAGTCTGCTTGCCTGTTGACAGCTCCGAAAAATATGTTAAGATAATTATTATGGGAAAAGGTGTGCTCAGATAGGGGTAGGATTTTGGATAATTGATTCTGAAAAACTATAACGTTGGAGTTATATTGACGTAAAAACTTAGCTAGAGAGTCAGTAGAAGTTTGAACGCAGTGGCAACCACGATAACTAAGATAATTATTTTCAGCATATTCAGGACGACGTAACGGATTATCGTCAATTTCAGCTACTATCAAATAATTCTTTTGCAGCAAAGACTTAAGTTGATGGAAGTCAGACGGATAATTTAAAATTGTCCGCTGCCAAATAAATACCTTTTCCTCTTGAGGCAACCCCACATTCAAATTAGCAGTTTTAACAGTAGAAATAGTTCTGACTCCAGGAATAGTAGCACTAAACCGATCGGGTTCCCAAACTCTGACAGTACCACACACTTTCGGGTCCATAATTATTGTTTGAATTAACAACCTCCGGGGAGGGATAAGAGAATTGGTGGCGCGTACAATGAAATATTCAGCAGCAGTCTGAGTAGCAAACTTTTTTCTATCTAAACCCAAACCATCAACCAGAGGTTGAGCAAATTGGAGAAACTTTTCAAATTCCTCTCCCTTTTCTCCACGAGTTTGTACTTCATATATTTGTAAACCTGCTGTAGCGAAACATGACTTGAGAGTTTCCAGACTAAACCAATGTCGAACTATTTCCGAATTTTCCCAATTACCTTTGAGCAAATTAATAATTCTGCCCCAATATTGTATATTTGGTACTATTGCCAAAATTTGAGCATCATTTTTTAAGCAACTTTGAGAGTATTTCAAAATTTCAGTTGGGTTAGCGATCGCCATTAAATTTAAACCATAAATCAGACAGTCTACTGTTTTTGGAGAGATATTTAAAGTAGAAATATTTTCTTGGATATTTCCCACTAAAATTCTATCTACTTGTGCAGCATAATTTTTAGGCAACTCTGGATTAGATTCAATACCAATATAATAACAATTAGGATTAATTTGTTTATATTGAGAAGCGATCATGTCATTACCACAACCTAACTCTAAAACAACCTTAGCATCAGCGGGAATAAATTTGAGTAATTCTTGATGAACAGAAGTTTCTGAAAAATAAAATTTAGCTGGAGTCATAAAATCTGATTGAAAGTTTTCCTAATGGTGAAATAAATTTCTCACCCACTATTCATTATATCTATAAGGCAATTTATTAATTATTTAGTAAAAATAAGTCTATTTTCCGAATCAAAATACCAATAATTAACACCTCATAGTCAGAAAAACTCCGAGGTCAATAAACTTTTCCCCAGAAAAATAGGAGTGCAACTCATAAATTCTCAAGTCAACAACAGAAAATCAAGAACCTAATCAGATTTACCCGACACATCTATATATATAGTCAAATAAACAGAGAATTTCTCACCATCAAAAATCCGAGTACCCAGAGATAAATTCGAGAAAAGCACTCAGCACATCCATATATTTAACCACCGACTCTCATCAGGGAAAAAATCAGAGAAACTCCAAGAAAACTCAACTTTTTCCCAGAAAAATAGGAGTGCAACTTAGAAATTCTCAAGTCAACAACAGAAAATCAATAACCTAATCAGATTTACCCGACACATCTATATATATAGTCAAATAAACAGAGAATTTTTCACCATCAAAAATCGGAGTACCCAGAGATAAATTTGAGAAAAGCACTCAGCACATCCATATATTTAACCACCGACTCTCATCAGGGAAAAAATTAGTATACTTTCGGAAATAACCCATCCCTAATCAACAACTTATAGTCAGAGAAACTCCGAGGTAAATAAACTTTTGCCTAGAAAAATAGGAGTGCAACTTAGAAATTCTCAAGTCAACAACAGAAAATCAAGAACCTAATCAGATTTACCCGACACATCTATATATATAGTCAAATAAACAGAGAATTTTTCACCATCAAAAATCGGAGTACCCAGAGATAAATTCGAGAAAAGGACTCAGCACATCCATATATTTAACCACCAACTCTCATCAGGGAAAAAATTAGTATACTTTCGGAAATAACCCATCCCTAATCAACAACTCATAGTCAGAAAAACTCCGAGGTAAATAAACTTTTGCCTAGAAAAATAGGAGTGCAACTCAAAAATTATTAAGTCAGCAACAGAAAATCAAGAACCTAATCAGATTTACCCGACACATCTATATATATAGTCAAATAAACAGAGAATTTTTCACCATCAAAAATCGGAGTACCCAGAGATAAATTCGAGAAAAGCACTCACCACATCCATATATTTAACCACCGACTCTCATCAGGGAAAAAATCAGAGAAACTCCAAGAAAACTCAACTTTTTCCCAGAAAAATAGGAGTGCAACTTAGAAATTCTCAAGTCAACAACAGAAAATCAAGAACCTAATCAGATTTACCCGACACATCTATATATATAGTCGAATAAACAGAGAATTTCTCACCATCAAAAATCCGAGTACCCAGAGATAAATTCGAGAAAAGCACTCACCACATCCATATATTTAACCACCGACTCTCATCAGGGAAAAAATTAGTAGACTTTCGGAAATAACCCATCCCTAATCAACAACTCATAGTCAGAAAAACTCCAAAGAAACTCAACTTTATCCCCAGAAAAATAGGAGTGCAACTAAAATGATTACTTTTTGACCATTTTTCTACTTCATTTTTAATCACAGTATTAACAAAAGCAGAATTAAAACTACCATTATTTTTAACTTCGCGACGAATATTGGTTTCCACAATATCCATAAAAGTTTGCCACTGAGAAGCAAATTATGATTCCCAACTCATTTAATACCTCCACTTTTATTTAAGTAGTTTTTTGTTTGAGGATATATATAAAGCAAGGATTCAGACGTCAGCTAATTTATTTATTCTATTTAAAAAATTAATTACTATTGAGAGATTGAGCAAGAATTAAAAGTTACATTAAAAGTAAAAGTATCAGCTAATCACATTAAAAAAAGATAGTTTGTTCAGTATCCCTTTTATGCTTTTGTAATTCTAGTAGTTGTTATTCTGTTTCCTTGCGTTGCTTTTCTAATTCGTTAAGAGGTTGGTCTAGAGTGAGCTTTTTTTGATTAATTTGTTCGCGAAAATTAGAAACAATTTAACTTAATAATTCTACAGTAGAGTCAAAAGTAGCTGTAACTTTCTCTGGACTCGCTAGGAACTTTTCTAATTTTTCCTCCTACATTACCTTCAAAATTATCAGTCTCTTTCTATTGTAGATTTAGAGAATTCCCGGAATTAATTATTCACACTTAGAAAGAATATATTAACTTAAGGGTAGCATTAGCAACTAACCAAAAATTATACTGTCATTTAGTTATTAGCAATGAGAGGGGAAAGTAAAAGCAACTTTTGAAATTAAGAAAGAATCAAAAGTTACTGCCACAGTCTCCTTTCTATAATCTTAGAAGTAATCATTCATTACTAATTGGTGATAGCTGACTACTAATAGCTAAATGTTTACATCATTATTTTAATAACTTGAATAAAACTGAATTTATACCTAAATAAAAATCTTAAAAAACTCAATAAAACCGGATTTTTATGCCCAATATTTAGGCCATTTCAGTTATCAATTATCAGTAATTATGGCTAAAGCATCGGGATTGAAATACTGAATCGAATATTTTTTTTCATCCCCTTTATTGGGAAAGCTTTAAACCTTGTTTTTTGCTAATAATATTTTCAAGATAGGAGAGGTAACTGCCAATCCAATACACACAAACGTAGTAAATCTTAGAATGAGTAAAGCACAATAATATACCTTGGGTGCATCTCAATGCAAGAAGAAAGCCAAAAATTTATTGATGCATAGGGAACAGGGAACACTTAACTGGGAACAGCAGATTTGGGAATAGGAAAAAAGTATTTTGGCAAATATGAGATGCACCCTATATCTTATGTGTAATTATGTGTAAATCAATCAAGCTACTACAACTTTGAGTATATAATCATTACTGAATAAAAACTTTAGAAATAAAACAATGTTACGATCTGAAAAGAGTAGATTAAGATAACCTACCTTTATAACCATCATAGCCAAAAACAACTATTTGTAATACTAAAGCTATGGAAAACTAAATATGTATTTTTACTTATATTCAGAGTATTATCACTCTTGAGCCACAACCTACTTACTCTTATGGGAACAGCTCAAAACTGCAATACGTCAGTTTCCTAAGTATAAATTATCTATTTTCTAAAAAATAAAAAATAATCAAAAAATGAATTGGTAAATGATTTGCCACTACCTTCATGGCATAGACAAAATTATGCATGAATAGTGCAAGTCAGTTGGAGATATAAAAAATGACAGGATTATTTCAAATAGGTGATAAATTATTGCAAGCCCAAGATATCCCATCGCTATTACAACGTTATCAATTAATGCCTCATTTTTTGCGAGGAGTAATAATCGACCAAGCGATCGCTAACTTGACTTGCACAGAAGACGAAAAAAAGGCGGCCGTAGAAAAAATTGAAACCCAATACCAGTTAAATAACCCCGAAACCAAACAAGCATGGCTGAAAAGCCAAAACATGACCCAAGAACAACTCCAAGAAATGGCAATTAGGCCAATACTACTAGAAAAATTTAAACAACAAACTTGGAGCAATCAAGTAGAAAGATATTTTCTCAACCGTAAGAGCAGCTTAGACCAAGTAGTATACTCTCTAATTCGGACAAAAAATCCTGGTCTAGCTCAGGAACTATATTTTCGCATAGTAGAAGGGGAGCAAACTTTTGCAGAGGTTGCTCGTGAATATTCTGAAGGTCCAGAAGGGCGAACGGGAGGCTTGTTAGGCCCTGTGCCCCTAAGTCAACCACATCCCTCTATAGGCAAAATTTTATCAGTGAGTCAACCAGGTCAAATCTGGACGCCACGTCCATTAACAGAATGGACGGTAATTATTAAGTTGGAAAAATTTATCCCAGCACAGCTTGATGATTCAATGCGCCGACATCTGATGGATGAATTGTTAGAAGGTTGGATCAGGGAACAAGTAGGAAAAATTGGACCCCTGAAGCTATTAAGTTCCGATGTATCTGATGTAAAGGTTTAGAATTAACAAGTAATAGGTAATGAGTAATGAGTAATGAGTAATAAGTAATGAGTAATAAGTAATGAGTAATGAGTAATAAGTAATGAGTAATAAGTAATAAGTAATGAGTAATAAGTAATGAGTAATAAGTAATAAGTAATGAGTAATAAGTAATGAGTAATAAGTAATGAGTAATAAGTAATGAGTAATAAGTAATGAGTAATACCTCTGCCTGAAGTCAGAGGATTCAAAAAATTCATCATTTTTTGAATTTTTCTTCAGGAATGAAGAGGCTTGAAACCTTCATATTCGGGCTTGATTTTACTTATTACTTCTTAGTTTAAGCCCTTCGGGCTTCTAGTAAATGATTCTTCTAACCGAAAAATTTTGGTTTCAAGCCTCTTCTTTCAAGAGGATAAAAAAAAGAATCTTCAGTATTTTCAAGTTTCCTGGTTTAGCAGGAGGTACTGATAACTGATAACTGATAACTGAAAAGTGTGGGTTTGGTTTCTAAATTTGTTTAATAGAAAAAAGATAAACTAGATGGCTACTTCTTCGACAATATCAAGGGCACAAGTACAGGAGTTTCTAGCAGAAAAGCATCCTTTTCATCTGCTTTCTGAAGATGCTTTAAAACAATTAACGGGAAAGTGTAAACTTCTGGGTTACCGTACAGGGCAACCACTTTTTGAAAAAGAAAAAATGCCAAACCAGATAGCAATTATCTATCAAGGCCAGGCACGAGTATTAGGTTATGACGCACGCTCCCAACGTCACATAAGTCTGCAATTAGCAGGAGCAGGAGAAATTTTAGGTTGGGCAGGACTATTACGAGGAATGCCTTGTGAAACAGCACTCGCTTCAACAGATTTAATTGCTGTTACTTTATCAGCGGCAGATTTCTTGGCAACACTAGAAACAGAACCAGAATTTGGTGCAGCCTTTCTGGAACGTCCCGGAATAAGTGAGGTGTTTGAGTTACTAAGTCAGGAGTTTGCCAGAAGAGCCGACGTTAATAGTAATCTCAAAGAACTGACTAAAAATGTTGCTGCCAATGCTGTAGTAGTAAACCTACCTAAAGGAGACAACAAAACCAAGGAATTAGAATCTGTCCTTGACCAAGAAAAAATCTGGCTAGTCAGTAGTGGGATGGTGGCAGATTTTCCTCCAGGCAGTCAGGTAGTTTGGGATAGAGCAACTAGGTCTATAAAAGTAGAAGGGGAAAGAGGAGCAAGAATAATTGGATTTCCCCAACAACAACATCAGGAAGAGACGGCAGAAAATGGGGCACAAACAACTGAGGTAGGTCCCCTAGATGTGTCAATGGTTCCCCAAGCGCCGGCACGTCCACCAGAAACTACTGTTGTTCAGGATACCCCATCAAAAAAATATCCAATTTTCCGAGCTAAGGGAGAAATAGCAGCTCCTTTAGCTTGCTTCCAGATGCTGGCTAAACATTTTGGTCTGAAGTTTCGTAAGGATGTAATTCGTCGAGTATTAGATAATCAGATTCGGACCGCGGGTAGGGTATCTCTACAAGCTTGTGGAGCGATCGCTCAGATGATGGGATTAACTGGTCAACTGGCACAAGTCCCCGCAGCAACGGTGCCTCGTCTCAAGGCTCCTGCTTTGATTCAATGGCAGGAAAGTTTTGCTGTTATTTATAGTATTACTGAACAAGAAATTGTATTAGGTAGTCCAGAGTTTGGGTTGACTCGCCTCAAACCGGGTGACTTTGAGGAGGTTTGGGGAGAGTCGGGACAAATTCTGCTGCTCCAAGCTCCAAAGAGTGAACAGAAGGAACAGTTTAGTTTCTGGTGGTTTGTTCCTTCTTTGATGGAACATCGCACCGTATTTATTGAGGTGCTGATTTCTTCGTTTTTTGTCCAAATATTTGGTTTGGTGAATCCCCTGATGACGATGATTATCATCGACAAGGTTATGGGGCAGCGGAATATTGAGGCATTGGATGTTTTGGGCATCTTGATGTTATTGGTGGCTTTGTTTGAAGCTTTGTTGGGGGGTCTACGGACTTTCTTGTTTGTGGATACTACTAACCGTATAGATGTGAAACTTAGCTCGGAGGTGATTGACCATTTGCTCCGTCTGCCACTGAATTATTTTGATAATCGTCGGGTGGGCGATCTGACGGGTAGGATTGGAGAGTTGGCTAATATTCGGAATTTTCTGACTGGTACGGCTTTAACTGTGGTTTTGGATGCGGTCTTTTCGGTAATTTATATTGCCGTGATGTTGACTCTTAATCCTTTGATGACGGCGGTTGCTTTGGCTGGGTTACCTTTTTTTGCGGGAATTATTTTGGTGAATTCTCCTATTGTCAGAAGGTTACTACGGAAAAAGGCAGAACGCTATGCGGATTCTCAGTCATACTTGGTGGAGGTACTAAATGGTGTGCAAACTGTTAAGGCGCAAAATTTGGAGTTGCGGTCTCGTTGGGAATGGTCGGCTCGTTATGCTAAGTTTATGACTGCTAGTTTTAATACTGTTCTGACTCAAACAGCCTCTAGTTCTATTAGTACATTTTTAAATAAGCTTTCGGGTCTGGCGCTTTTATGGGTTGGTGCTTATTTAGTAATTGATGGTCAATTATCCGTAGGAGGATTAATTGCTTTCCGAATTATTGCTGGTAATGTGACTGGTTCTTTGCTCCGTTTTGTTAGTGTTTGGCAGAGTTTCCAGGAGGTGGGTATGTCTATTGAACGTTTGAGAGATGTTTTGGATACTGAAGCGGAGGTGGATGAGGATGACCGGAATAATATTGATATGCCTCCAATTGATGGAAGTGTGAAATTTGAGGAACTTTCTTTCCGATTTACCCAAAGTGGACCTCTACAATTGGCAAATATAAATTTAGAATTTCCTGCTGGTTATTTTGTCGGAATTGTAGGTTTAAGTGGTTCGGGAAAGAGTACATTGATGAAATTATTACAACGTTTATATCCTCCTCTTTCTGGTCGAATTTTTGTTGATGGATATGATATTCAAAAGGTAGAATTATATTCTTTGCGTCGTCAAATTGGAGTAGTTTTGCAGGATACTCTGTTATTTAACGGTACTGTTCAAGATAATATTGCTTTGACAAATCCTGATGCAACAACCGATGAAATTATTCGAGCTGCTAAGATTGCTGTTGCCCATGAATTTATTATGAATTTGCCTAGTGGATATAACACTATGGTGGGAGAAAGAGGAGCTTCTTTATCAGGGGGTCAAAGGCAAAGAATAGCGATCGCTCGGACGGTTCTACAAAATCCTAAGTTGTTGATTTTGGATGAGGCAACTAGCGCTTTGGATTATAGTTCTGAGCGTCAGGTTAGTGAGAATTTGGCTGAAGCTTTTACTAATACAACGGTGTTTTTTATTACTCACCGTTTAACTACGGTAAAGAATGCTAATACTATTATTATGATGGATAAAGGTTCTGTGGTAGAACAGGGAACCCATGACGAATTAATGGCGGTAAAAGGACGTTATTTCTGTCTCTATCAACAACAAGAATCTCAACAATAAGAATTCAAAATTCAAAATTAAGAATTCAAAATTAAGAATTCAGGAGTTAGGAAAATGTGGAAAAAGTAGCTCTATCTAGAATTCCTAGAATTGAGAATTCAGGAGTAATAATTCAGAAGTAACAAAGAAGAAAGAGTCAGGAAATTTAGGTACATTTCCTAAATTATTAAAGGAAAGAAATAGTCAGGAAGTTGGAGGCAGATTAGTAAATGCTATTAAACTAAAAAATAGCCGAAAGTTTGCCGAAAGCTCCTAAATTATTCAGAAGGAAATGTATTGGGAAAAAGTACCTCGATGAGAATTCAAAATTCAGGAGTTAAGAAAATGTGGAAAAAGTAGCTATATCTAGAATTCATAGAATTGAAAATTCAGGAGTAATAATTTAAAAGTAACAAAAAAGAAAGAGTCAGGAAATTTAGGTACATTTCCTAAATTGTTAAAGGAAAGAAAGACTCAGGAAGTAGGAGGCAGATTACTAAATTATCAAACTAAAAAGTAGCCGAAAGTTTGCAGAAAGCTCCTAAATTATTCAGAAGAAAATGTATTGGGAAAAAGTACCTGAATGAGAATTAAAAATTCAGAATTAAAAATTTAAAATTCAGAATTCAGGAGTTAAGAAAATGAGGAAAAAGTAGCTCTATCAAATCCATTTGAGACAGATATTTCCATGATTTTTTCCTTTTTTTTCAAGACTTATTCCCTCTTCCCACCCTTCCCACTTTTCCCACCCTTCCCACCCTTCCTATTCCCTATTCCCTATTCCCTAATTATTTAAAATGCAAGATAAATCAGTATCAATAAACGAACAACCAGTAATTTTAGAAAAACCAGCTATATTATCCAGATTATTTCTCTGGATGATTATGTTAATGACCAGTTCAGCTATTATCTGGGCATACTTTGCTGAGATAGATCAAGCAGTACCAGCAGTAGGTCAATTAGAACTTAAAGATGGTTCCATAGATGTGCAAGCTCCTACCAGTGGAAATGTGGTTAGACTTCATGTAGAAAATGGCGATCGCGTAGAAAAAAATCAACCATTACTAACTTTTAGTCCGACTGCTCCTAGTGCAGATTTAAGTTCTGCCAATGAATTAAGAGAAACTCTCAAAAGAGAAAATGAATTCTATAAAGAAGTATTAAATGGTAAAGTTCCCACAGCTTTACCTCCAGATTTACAAAAAATTGCTCAAGAAAGACAAACTAGGGTATCAGAAAATCAAGCCTACCGCGCTTTGATT
This sequence comes from Okeania sp. SIO3I5, assembly GCF_010672085.1. GTDB lineage: Bacteria > Cyanobacteriota > Cyanobacteriia > Cyanobacteriales > Microcoleaceae > Trichodesmium. The sequence continues at coordinate 48,283 of NZ_JAAHHT010000032.1, read as the reverse complement.
GATGAACTTTATTTAAACAGGGGTGGTTTTGTCAATGTTGACCCAAGTTTACAAGGATTATATATCAATTACAAGGCTGAATATAATTCTCGTGTAGGCGCTGTAGAACTACAAATTAGAGAGCTAGAAAAACAACTTCAACAAGCAGAAGAAGAGGAAGAGGCAGCAACGGAACAACTAAGAGTAGCTCAAACACAATTGCAATTTTCTAGAGAACAATTGCAATTTTCTAGACAACAATTAAATAATAGTAAACAGCAACTAACTTATGCTTATGAACAATTAAGTAATGCAGAAAAACAACTCAGGTTTGCTAGGGAACAACTGAACAATACTCAAGCACAACTAAAGTATTCTCAGGAACAATTAGAATTAGCAAAGGGGCAACTAGATAAATCCGAAAAAGTGTTAGATTCTAATGAAGGAATTCTAGAACAAATATCTCCTTTGGTAGAAGAAGGAGCGATCGCTGAACTGCAAAAAAAACGTCAGGAACAAGAGGTATTTCGAGGGGAAAGTGAGATATTAAGACAGCAAGACCAAATTCAAACCAGAGGAGCGGAAATAAATACTAGGTTGGGGGAAATTAATACCCGGTTAGCAGATATTAATGCCAGAGAAGGTGATGTAAATTCTCGGAGAGCAGATATTAATACTTTCGAGGGAGAAATTAATACTCGTGAGGGTGAAATTAATTCTAGGCAAGCAGATATTAATGCACGAGAAGGAGATGTAAAAGCGCGTCAAGCAGAAATACAAAGAGCTAGATTAGAACAACAACGTTTAAACGTATCTATTAATAGAACCAAAGAACAATTAAAAAATACAAGAGATTCTTGGGCAAGAGAACTTTATGCCAGAATTGCTGAAAATAAAGGTAGAGAAATTGCCAGAATAGACTCTCAATTTACTCGCTTACAATTGGAAAATAATAAGCGACTGACTGAGGTTAATGCTCAGATTGAAAAGCTTGAAGAAACTCGCGATAACCAAGTTTTAAGATCGCCAGTTTCGGGAGTAATTTTTGATTTACAACCTACTACTAAGGAAGAGTCTTCTTTGGATATAGAAACTGACTTTATTTGTCAATATGTAATTAATGATGTTTTGAAACCAGGGGATATTCAACCAACGAGATGCGAAGATGCTTCTTATGAGGCGCAACAAACTCAACCTTTACTCACAGTATTAGATGATGATGAAGGTTTAGAAGCAGTGGTTTATATTCAGAACAAAGATGTTGCTCTAGTTTTAAAAGCTTTAAATGATAAACGGAAAAAATTAGAACCTTATCACGATCAAGAGTTAGCTGGAGGAGAAGTAATTGAATGCGAACCTGGTAAAAAATGTGCTTGTCCGGAGCTAAAAGAAAATAGAGAAAAATTAGGTATAACTGATGTGGAATGTGTACCTGTGGAGGTTCAAGTTGAGGCTTTACCTGCTAATGAATTTGGAACAGTAACTGGGGAGGTTATTTCTATTAGTGATGATGCTATTCCTCCAGATCAAGAAGCAGGAAGAGCTTATTTTTCTTTTGAAACTACTATTGATTTAGAACGACAAACATTTGTTCTGGATAATGAGAATGATCTAGAAATTGGTTTGCAGAATGGTATGGCAATTAACTCTAATATTAATGTTGGTAAGCGGACGGTTTTAGAGTTGTTCTTTAATAGATTTACTGGCAAGTTTAAGAGTTTGACTAATGTTAATTAGGGATTAGGAGTCAGGAGTCAGGAGTCAGGAGTCAGGAGAATTATAAAAGAGGGAGGAAGAATAATCATACCTTGATTTTTCCGCCCTTTATCTACTCAAAAGGCTAACTTTTTGCAGCTCTATGAGCTGAAAAGCTAGCACTCTTGTCACTACAAAAAGGCTAAAGATTCTATCTGTAAATGATTTAAGAGTAATCAGCAAGCTCCAATTAACTATCAGGTTTTAGTAGTTAGTTATTAGCTAACTAAATCTATTTAACTCCCTCCCTAAAAAATCCTGGACTTGCTGCAAGTAGAACGGTTAAATCTAGGTTTAAATTTCCTTTTTTATATTAGTCTGGAAGTATTCTTTCTACACCTTCAACATAAAAATCTCTAAGATGTTTAGCAAAATTAGTAAAGTCTGGTTCTCCACTTAAAGAAACTCTTAGTAACCCAACTTCTTTCTCTTTATTTTTAGATATTTCCGATTCAATACCAATATGAAATTTTGGTTTAAGTCCTTGTCTTTCAGGAAATGAAATAACAACAACTTCATTTCCTGTTATATATCCTTCAAATTCAGGAAAAAATGATTTCTCTGAAGGTTTGTGCTTTATGCCAACAACGCGCTGTGAAAATGTTGATTTACTCCAGTCTATTTTTGCTTCTAGTTTTGGAGACTTTCCACATACAAAATCACCAAAACTTGAACCAAATATTTCTGTAGCGACGATAATCCCAAAATCTGAACCAAACTCTTTAGGCATATCATAAACAATATAATAAATTTTCTCAATAATTTTTTGAGCTATATTTTCAAATAATTTCTTTTGTGTATGAGAAGAACTTGAGAGCTTATTTTTAATTCTATCTAAAATAATTTCAGTTTTATTGCCTTCTTGATTTTCTGATTCTAAAATATCTATCAAAGCTTCCTTAAGTTCAGGAATAGACTGCCAACGAGAATCTATTTTTATCTCAAAAGCTATATCAAAAACTCTATTGATTTTAGATAGCATATACTCAGGCAGAACTGATAACTTTTGTTTAGCTTCTTTTCTCTGATGTGGTTTATTTCCATTTTCAGAATCTAAAAGATAAAGAGGAAATTTCCCTGTTATTGTAAAAAACAAAATGCCACAAATTTGTGTAATATCTGACCTGTGGTCTCTTTGTAAACTACTTTTTTCCCCAAGTTCTGGAAGTTGAAAAAATCTATTTCCTAATCGTTGCCATGTAGGTGTTAAATCTGTAGCAGACTCATCAACTTTATTGAAAGAAATCCCAAAATCTATTAAGACTGGAGTGCTAATGTCGTTATTTTTGATGATGATATTATCCGGCTTAATATCTCTATGTACTATCCCTATTTGATGGCAATATTCAAGAGTATCTAATAGTTTTATTGTCAAATTTACAGCACTAAAAATATTCATTACTTCTGTTTTGATAAAATCATATAAGGTATCTCCGGGTATAAATTCAGTTATCATATAAAGGGGAGTATCTGACTGAAAAAGTTGTGAATTTGAATCAATTAACTTTGGAATTCCTGGGCAATCTAATGTCTCTAGAATAACTACTTCTCTACGCATTCTTGAACGTCTTTCATCATCATTTTGTCTATTAAGTTTTTTGAGAACGTATTTATTAGCTGGAAAAGAATTATTTTTAGGTTCGACTAGATAGGTTTGACCTTGACCACCGCCACCAATATTTTCAATAATTTTCCAATTTTCTTCCCAGGGTTTACTACTATTTTTAGTCATAGTATATGTTGATATCTTTAATTCTTGAAATTTACTACATTATAAGACAAGATAATATTAATTGTAATTTTTTTGATAATAAATCACACTAAATAAGAATTATAACTTGTATATTCTAGCTAGAAATATTGAATTTAAAATTAGGCTTAATAGGGAGGTGACTTGATGATTCAGATTAATTATTCTGCTATGACTGACAAAGATTTGAGACAATATTTTCTTAAACATCGTGAGGATAAAATTGCTCTTCAAATGTATCTAGATAGATTAAGTAAACGTTCAAATAAAAAAGTTATTACTACTTTAGACGATCCTGATTTTGATGAGAAAATTCAAGCAGCTATTCGTGAGCAGATGGAAAAAAAGGGGTAGGGTTTAGGAGAAGCGATCGCTTATGCGCATATCTCTGTATCTACTCAATAATTTATCTGTAGATATTTCTCTATTGCCTTATGAAAAATCAAGGTTAATATAAGTGGAAATTTACTATAAAAAACAATTTTTATTCAGTTATATCAAGTCTCATTAATTAGCCATAATAAAAATGTTCTCCTCACCTCAAGCATAGTATCTTTAAAAATTCCCGCTACTGCCTACTTCCTACTCTCTATTCCCTAAAATTTTTATTGTGGGTATTCACAAACATGATGTTAGATAGTAAGAGAAGGGAGTAAGAAAACAAACAAAAAGCAATTAGGAATCAAGAAGTTTAAAAAAGAGAAAAAACACACTGGATTAGAAAATCAGAAATAGAAATCTCATTCATCTCTATTGCTGCATACGCAATAGGAATTTAGACTCAATTCCCTTTTGTTGCGGATATAGCAATAGGAGCTTTTACCTATAAAATCCAGAGGTAAGTTTTTAGCAAATTCAAAATCAAAATCTCATTCATCTCTATTGCTGCATACGCAATAGGAGTTTTTGCTTACAAAATTCAGAGACAAACTTTTAGCAAATCAGAAATAGAAATCTTATTCATCTCTATTGCTGCATACGCAATAGGAGTTTAGACTCAGTTCCCTTTGGTTACGGATATAGCAATAGAAGTTTTGACCTCTAAAATTCAGAGACAAACTTTTAGCAAATCAGAAATAGAAATCTCATTCATCTCTATTGCTGCATACGCAATAGGAGTTTTTGCCTACAAAATTCAGAGACAAACTTTTAGCAAATCAGAAATAGAAATCTCATTCATATCTATTGCCACATACACAATAAAAATTTCGACTCAGTTCCCTTTGGTTGCGAATATAGCAATAGAAGTTTTGACCTCTAAAATCCAGAAGTCAACTTTTCACAAATTCAAAATAGAAATTTTATTCAGCCATATTGCCACATAGTTCTAAAGAAACAAGACCTTCAAGTTCGCTTTAAGGTAATATTTCCGAAAGTTATCTGCAAATTTTCCAATAATGCGAAAAATATTTTCCCGAACCAGAATATTATTACCAACCCTCTATATTTTTCCAGTCTTATTACTTCTCTGGTTTCTCGCTAATTTTATTGTCAACGTTCCCTACTGGGACCAATGGAGATTAACCCCTATCTTTGAGCGAGTTGCTGAAGGAAACGCCACATTTTTTGACTTTTTCACAGTACACGGACATCACAGAATATTAATACCAAAATTAATCATTACCGCCTTAGCATTTGCCACTAAATGGAATACCCAAGCTGAAATAATTTGTAGCGTAATTTTTGTCATCATCACATTTTTTGCTATTTGCAAAATAGCCGAAATTCAATTTCAGAATCAAAACAAAAATATCCTACACATAGCAAATATTTTAAGTTGTCTATTATTATTTTCCCTAGTACAACATCAGAACTGGTTATGGGGATTTACCCTATTTTGGTTTCTGACAAACCTATGTCTAATAATGGCAGTATATTTGATTCACGCCTTAGAAAATTTGTCAGCAAAAACCAGAATATTTCTAGCAGCAATATTTTCTTTAATCGGAAGTTTTACCTTAATCCAAGGATTACTTTCCTGGCTAGTTTTAATTCCGTCAATATTATCTATAGAAGGCAAAGACAAACAAAAAATTAGTAGACTAAGTATCTGGATTTTCCTATTTATACTTTCATGTCTTATCTACGCAATTAACTTTAATCCGATTAGGGAACCAAAACCATTTTTATTTACAGAACAACCATTTTTGATAATAAATTACTTTTTAGCAGTTTTAGGCTTACCTTTAGTCAGACTTCCCATCCCGGCAATTTTAACAGGATTAATATTATTGTCTAGTTTCCTATTTTTTATATATTACTTTCTCAAGAAATCTTGGTTTAAAGCAGAAAACCAAGAATTAGGAATCAGAAGTTTGCTAGGTAAAAAAATGAATTGGCAATGGCAATTTAGAATAAAAATATTCTCTATTACTGACTCCCCTTTCAAAGCAACTATTCCTTGGTTAACAATAGGTACATTTTCTCTAATTTCTGCTCTATCTATTTCTGTAGGTAGAGCAGAATATGGAATTGAAAATGCAATGATTTCTTCCCGATATACAACCACATCAATATTATTAATTATCTCTCTAATTTATCTCCTAGCTTTGTTTGTACAAGAGCAACAAAAATATTTATCAATCTATAAAATTTTGGCTGTGGCAATGACAGGAATTATGATGATCAACTCGGTGTATGTTATTAGGAATGTCAAATTAAGTTTTCCCTACATGGAAAGTCGGAAAGAATGTCTAGAAATAATTAACTATTTAGCAGATTCAGAATTTATCAAAACATCTCCAGATAGTTGTTTAGTATTAATGAATGGCAAAACTTGGCTAGTCAGACAAGGTGCAGAAATTATGGAAAAATTAGGATGGCGAGAATTTCCTCAAAATCTGGAATTTATAAAACAACCAAAACAAAATTATGGTTATTTAGATAATCCTCAAACAATTACAAAACCTCTAATTCTTAAAGGTGATGAAACTCTAAGTTTGGGGGGTTGGGCAATTAGAGCAGATAGAAAAAAACAGCCTAACTTAGTATTACTTTCTTCTGGTGAGAATGAATATTTTTTTGCCAATGCCATTGTTAATTTAGAGAGTAATGATATTGCTAAAATTCTGAAGTCAAAACTTTATAGTAGAGCCAGATGGAAAGTAAAATTTTCAGCTAAATCTTTGCCTGTGGGAGAAACTGTTATTAAAGCTTGGGTTTATAATTCTGACAAACAAGAATTTGTCAAATTAAATGATGAAGTAAAAGTTAGGGCAATAAATAATGAATAATTAATAATGAATAATTAATAATGAATAATTAATAATGGATAATTAACCTTGACACAGGAACCTATTTGATCAAGTTTGTGGTTTGAAAAACAATAATTAGGTAAGCATTCAGCTATTAGCGGTCAGCTCATCCTGCGGAATGCTACGCAAACAGCTTTTTAATCAATGAAACAATCATTTAGTTGAACTTATAATACTTTTTTAATCAAAGAATTAAAGCATACTAATGACAAGCTTGACTTGCTAACTAAAGGTAATGAAGCTGATAGCTGATAGCTGATTGCTGATTGCTTAAATCATTAGGGCAATCAACCCGATTTTTGGGTTGATTTACCGAAAAATTTTGGTTTAAAGCCTACCCTTGGATAGGGGATAATAAATAAAAATTTTCATAATTAGTCAATCCTCTCCTTGAAAAGAAGAGGTAATTATTAATTATTCATTATTCATTATTAATTGTTGAAGTAAGTCCTGATATATTTAAACAGATAACAATAACAGCGCAAATTTACCTGAAATGAATTGATGGGATTTTAATTCCAGGCAGTATATCCTAACAGAAGTAATTTTAATCAAATATTATGCAAAAAAATCATTGCCCTTTATGCCATGCAAATAAATTTAACTACTACAAAGCAGGCGATAACTATCTATTAGCAAAATGTTCTGAATGTGGTATGGTATGGGATAATCATCCACCAGAAAATATTACTGCAATCTATCAGGAAGATTATTATAATAACGATTTTCCTAAAGGAGGATATTCTAATTATTTTCAAGGGATGAAAATTAATAGTCTGACTTTTCGGCAGCGTTTATTAAAAGCGGAGAAAAAACTTTCTAGTCAAGGTTTATTATTAGATGTAGGTTGTGCTTTAGGTGATTGTTTGGAGCAAGCAAAAGATTTAGGATGGGATAATCCTCAAGGTTTAGAAGTCTCAAAATATGCAGTAAATTTTGCTAAAAGTAGGGGTTTATCTGTATATCAAGGGGATTTGTTTAATCATAATTTTGAACCTAATTCTTTTGATTTGATTATGTTGCAAGATATGATTGAACATACGACAGATCCTATTGCTCAACTAACAGCAGCTTATCAACTTTTGAAACCTGGAGGATGGATTTTTATTACTACTCCGAATGTGGGAGGATTTTGGCATAAATTATTAGGGTCTTTATGGTATCACTATAAACCAACAGAACACTTGACTTATTTCTCCCTTAATACGATAAAATTTGCTTTAGAAAAAAGTGGATTTTCTGATGTAGAATCGAAGCCAACCAGTAATTTAATGAGTCTAGGATATATTTTGAATAGATTGAAGTATTATCAGCATATTTTCTTCTCTTTTTTACTGTCAATTTCTCAATTTCTTCATCTAGATAAATTAGTCTTTAATTTATGGATAGGAGAATTAGAAGCTTGGGGAAAAAAATAATGGATAATTGATAATGGATAATTGATAATTAATAATTAATCTCCAGAAGTTTAAAGCGTTTCCTTAGCCCTACGGGGAACTAAAAAGTTAAATTTCCGCACCCTAAATGCGTACTACCATATTTTATTTTCCCTATTTCCTATTCCCTTATCAATCAACTTAGGTCAAAAAAAATGAATGTAATTCAAACAGAAATTCCCGAAGTATTGTTAATAGAGCCAAAAGTTTTTGGAGACGAACGTGGCTTTTTTATGGAGAGTTTTAATCAACGTAATTTTTCAGAAAAAACAGGAGTAAATCTGGAATTTGTACAAGATAATCACTCTCGTTCTAGTCAAGGTGTACTTCGAGGTTTACATTATCAAATTCAACAAGCTCAAGGTAAATTATTACGAGCAGTTGTAGGAGAAATATTTGATGTTGCTGTAGATATTCGGAAAAATTCTCCTAATTTTGGTAAGTGGGTAGGTTATCTTTTAAGTGCAGAAAATAAACGACAACTTTGGGTGCCTCCTGGTTTTGCTCATGGTTTTTTAGTAGTGTCTGAAACTGCAGATGTTTTGTATAAGACTACTGATTATTATGCACCGGAATATGAGCGTTCAATTCTGTGGAATGATCCAGAGATTGGAATTACTTGGCCTTTAGATGGAATTGAGGTGAAATTATCTAAAAAAGATGAAGCTGGTAAAAGTTTGAAAGGTTCTGATTTGTTTGAATAATGAGGAGTAATTTCAGTTATCAGTTATCAGTTCAAAAATCCGAATTGAGAATTGAGAATCGAGAAGATTTCGGCAAACTTTCTAGCTGAAGTAATTTTCACAAAGAGAGAAATTTTCCTCATATATTTACTTTAAGGCAGAATGAAAATCGAAAAATTCTTAAGGAGTAAAAGACTCAAAACTCCGAATAGAGAATTGAGAAGATTTCGGTAAACTTCCTAGCTAAAGCGATTTTTCAGAGAAGGTAAAATTTTGCCGAGCTACTGAGTCAAAGGCAGAATGAAAATTGGCAAATTCTCAAACTGAAAATTATCAAAACTCCGAATAGGAAATTCCGAAGATTTCGGCAAACTTACTAGCTGAAGCGATTTTTCAGAGAAGGTAAAATTTTGCCGAGCTACTGAGTCAAAGGCAGAATGAAAATTGGCAAATTCTCAAACTGAAAATTATCAAAACTCCGAATAGGAAATTCCGACAGTAAAATTCTCAAAACTCAGAATTGAGAATTGAGAAAATTTCGGCAGACTTTCTAGCTGAAGTGATTTTTCAGAAAAGGTGAAATTTGCCGAACTGCTCACTCAAAGGCAGAAGGAAAATCCGAAAATTATCAAACAGTAAAATTCTCAAAAATCTGAATAGGCAAATCAGAAAATTTCGGCGAACTTTCTAGCTGAAGTAATTTTTCAGAAAAGGTGAAATTTGCCGAACTGCTCAGTCAAAGGCAGAAGGAAAATCAGAAAATTATCAAACAGTAAAATTCTCAAAACTCAGAATTGAGAATTGAGAAAATTTCGGCAGACTTTCTAGCTGAAGTAACTTTTCAGAAAAGGTGAAATTTGCCGAACTGCTCACTCAAAGGCAGAAGGAAAATCAGAAAATTTCGGCGAACTTTCTAGCTGAAGTGATTTTTCAGAAAAGGTGAAATTTGCCGAACTGCTCACTCAAAGGTAGAATGAAAATCAGAAAATTATCAAACAGCAAAATTCTCCAAACTGAGGATAGAAAATTCTGAAGATTTCGGCAGACTTTATCCCTGAAGTAACTTTTCAGAAAAGGTGAAATTTGCCGAACTGCCGAGTCAAATCCTCTGAATCCGAAAAAACAAAATCGAAAAATTAAACTTAAATCGAATTACTAAAAATCAGAAATGAAAATCTTATTAACAGGTATTAACGGACAACTAGGAAACCAACTACAACCGCTTCTCACAAAAATCGGAGAAGTAACGGCGGTGGGACGAGAAAACCTAGACCTCGCCGACCCCAATGCCATCTCCCAACTTATAGACCAAGTTAAACCAGAACTAATTATCAACGCCGCAGCTTATACAGCAGTTGACAAATCTGAAAATGAACCAGAATTAGCTCATGCTGTAAATAGTATTGCCCCAGGTATCATGGCAAAAGAGGCAAAAAAATTAGGAGCAACCTTAATCCACATTTCCACCGACTATGTTTTTGATGGAACTCAAAGCACACCCTACACAGAAACCGACCCGACAAACCCCCTCGGAACTTATGGCAAAACCAAGTTAGCTGGAGAAAAAGCAATTCAAGAAACAGAAGCTAATCATATTATTATTAGAACAGCTTGGGTTTATGGAGCTTATGGAAAAGGTAACTTTGTCAAAACCATGTTGCGAGTAGGTAAAGATAGAGAAGAATTAAGAGTAGTCTACGATCAGGTTGGTTGTCCAACTTGGACGGGAGACTTAGCAGAGGCGATCGCTCAAATTATTCCCCATCTTAATTCGGAAACTTATGGAACTTATCACTATACAAATAGTGGGGCGATTAGTTGGTACGATTTTGCCATGACTATTTTTGAGGAAGCAAAACAACTGGGTTTTCCTTTGGAAGTAAAACGAGTAGTTCCCATAACTACTGCCGAATATCCAACCCCAGCAAAACGACCTGCTTTTTCAGTTTTGAATAGTGGGAAAATTTCAAAAGTTTTGGGGAGTCATTCTCCTTATTGGCGAGATAGTTTGAGGCAAATGTTAAAGCAGTTAGCTTCTTAGAATTTAGAATTTAGAACTCAGAATTTAAAATTTGCAGCATAGACTAAAATTTGAAAGATACGATAATTTTCTCATAGTTGTTAGTAAGCAAAAACTATAACGTTGGAGATTTAGCTAAATTCAGAATTTAAAATTTGCAGCACAGACTAAAATTTGAAAGATACGATAATTTTCTCATAGTTGTTAGTAAGCAAAAACTATAACGTTGGAGATTTAGCTAAATTCAGAATTGAGAATTTGCAGCACAGACTAAAATTTGAAAGATACGAAAATTTTCTCATAGTTGTTAGTAAGCAAAAACTATAACGTTGGAGATTTAGCTAAATTCAGAATTGAGAATTTGCAGCATAGACTAAAATTTGAAAGATACGATAATTTTCTCATAGTTGTTAGTAAGCAAAAACTATAACGTTGGAGATTTAGCTAAATTCAGAATTGAGAATTTGCAGCACAGACTAAAATTTGAAAGATACAAGAATTTCCTAATAGTTGTTAGTAAGCAAAAACTATAACGTTGGAGATTTAGTTGAATTGAGAATTTATAATCTAGAATTTATAATTCACAAATTAAATTTTTTTGTTATACCAATTCGTAGCTAAATACAGCGGTTTTCAAAGTTATGAAGTACACTCCGAAGCTGAACGCTGATAGATTTCTAAACATCGTATAGATTTCCCACAACTATGTCCAATGACTCACTCAAAAATAATTGGTATCAAGACTTGAACCTAGAACAAAAATCAAAATGGTATGGTCAAGTAGCAGATGCTTACAACAAAACCAGACCTCGTTATCCGCAAAAATTAGTCAAACTTGGGTTAGAAATAGCTCAACTTTCTGCTGATGCCAAAATTTTAGAAATAGGTTCTGCTACTGGAACAGCAACAACTACTTTTGCTGAATTAGGTTTTTCTATGGTTTGTATAGAACCAAATTTTGAATTTTGTCAAATACTCGTAAGAAACTGCACTCCATATAAAAAAGTTAAAATTATCAACACTACTTTTGAGGAATGCGAATTAGAAAAAAGTCAGTTCGATGCTGTGGTTGCTGCTACTTCTTTTCACTGGGTATCTTCTGAAATTGGTTATCTTAAAACTGCCGAAGCATTAAAAACTGATGGATTTTTAATATTGCTTTGGAATACTTCACCTCAACCAAATCAAGAGGTTTATCAAAAATTATTAGAACCAATTTATCAGATCTACGCACCACATATAAAAGGATATGAAGCGATCGCTACTCATCAAAAAAATATTAGTAGTCTCGGTAATAAAGTTATTGACTCTGGTAAGTTTCAAAACTTAATTTCGGAAGAATTAATATGTGAAGTAACTTATAAAGTTGATGATTATCTAGCACTTCTCGGCACTTTATCGCCCTACATCGCCATGGACTCAGAACAACGTTATACTTTATTTGCCAATTTGGGTAAAACTTTGGGCAATCATCATGGTGATAGGATTGACCTTTCTTATTTGTCTAGAATTCAGGTTGCTCAGAAGGCATGATGCTTTTCAAGTAGGAACTTTCTCCGGAATATCCTAGAAAGATTTCAAAAAAAAGTTTATGTAATTTCTAGACATATCTATCAACAGTAAAACTTTTTTTCTATACCAATTTGTAAATAATTAAGTTCTCCAATGAATACTACTGTTATTCCTTCTCCTTGGATAAAAATATTTAAACCCATTTCTCAACCTAAACTACGTTTATTCTGTTTTCACCCTTCTGCTGCTGGAGCTTCCTTGTTTCGGGTATGGGAAAAATACTTACCTTCCAATATAGAGGTCTGCGCTATACAACTACCAGGTAGAGAAACTCGGATTAAAGAACCTCTGATTACTAAATGGGATGACCTATTGCCTACCCTGACTCAAGCTTTATCACCCTTAATTGAAGAATATCCCTTTGTATTTTTTGGGCATAGTCTTGGTGCATTAATAAGTTTTGAAGTAGTTCGTAAACTACGTAGGGAAAAACTTCCTACTCCTAAATATATGTTTGTCTCTGGTCGTCGCGCTCCTCAAATTCCTATTGATAACCTACGTCATCAAGCATCTGACGAAGAGTTAATTTCCACTTTGCGAGAATACGGCGGTACTCCTGAAGCAGTCTTAGAAAACCAAGAGCTAATGGAATTGTTTTTACCTATTTTACGAGCTGACTTTACCCTCAATGAAAAATATACGTATTTTTCTGAAGCACCCTTAGAATCTCCGATCGTTGCTTTTAGAGGTAAAAATGATTTGGAAGTTAGCTTGCAATATTTATCTGAATGGGAAAAGCATACTATTAGTAATTTTGCCTTACATGAATTTCCTGGGGGTCATATGTTTTTCCAACAAGAACCAAAAACTTTAATTGAAGAAATATCAAAATTTCTTAGTTTAGGGAGTAGGGAGTAATCATTTCAGTTATCAGTTATCAGTTATCAGTTATCAGCATCTCGTAAAATAAGGAGACTTGAAATACAGAATTTTCTTTTTTTATCTTCTTAAGAAAGGAGGAGTAACTACCCAAATTTTTTGGTGAAGAAGGAAGACCTGAAGAAGAATTTAGTTATCTAGGAGTAAAGGAGTAAATATTTACAGCACTTTTTAGAATAGTGAGGTACTGGTTAATACTAATATCTCTTCCCTATTTACTAAATTTATAAAACTTTGTACCTCACTAACTCCAAAACTGCTGTAAAAAAAGGTAAAAATCATAGAGATAGCTATTTGAAAATTAATCCATACATCCGTAGCAAAATTTGTGTCTTGCTCTGCCATTCCAATTTAAAATTAATCCATACATCCGTAGCAAAATCTGTGTCTTGCTCTGCCATTCCAATTTAAAATTTCAAATTAATCCGTATATCCGTGGCAAAATCCGTGTCTAGCCATCCGTAGCAAAATTTGTGTGTTGCTGTGCCATTCCAATATCAAATTAATCCGTATATCCGTGGCAAAATCCGTGTCTAGCCATCCGTAGCAAAATTTGTGTGTTGCTGTGCCATTCCAATATCAAATTAATCCGTATATCCGTGGCAAAATCCGTGTCTAGCCATCCGTAGCAAAATTTGTGTGTTGCTGTGCCATTCCAATATCAAATTAATCCGTATATCCGTGGCAAAATCCGTGTCTAGCCATCCGTGGCAAAACAAAATTTGTGTCTAGCTGTGCCATTCCAATATCAAATTAATCCGTATATCCGTGGCAAAATTCGTGTCTAGCCATCCGTGGCAAAATTCTTGTCTTGCACTCCCGCTTATGTTAATCAGAAAAAAGTCAGAAATTACTTTTATAATTATCACCACCATAACAATTTTACTCCCAGCTTTCTATGTACTTTTTATGATATCGAAAGCTGGAGAACTACTAAATTTTGACTATTGGTGGATGATTAAAAATATCTATTCCATAGATGGATTTTCCACGAATATTTTTGACTGGATGTTTCGAGCAAACGAACATTTTGTCTTAATTCCCGCAATAATTTACGCCTTAAATATTATTGTTACTAAAGGTTCCAATATTGGGTTGTGTCTAGCTACATTTTTCCTAGCTTTTCTTCAGGGAATTTTGTTAATTGCATTAGTACCCAATACTCTCAAAAAATATCCTCCAATACTTTTATTATTAATTTTATTAATCTCAGTTTTTAACTTTACCCCTGCTGCTGCTCATAACTGGATGCGCGGATATAGTGGAGTGCATTGGGTAATTGCTAATTTATTTGTTATTGCCTCAATTTTTTGTGTAAAAAAATTACTAGAATCTCAACAAAATAGATTTGCTATTGCCAGTATAATCTTGGGAATTTTCGGATGTATTAGTTATAGTACCGCTCTAGGAATTTGGCCGATATTATGTGCAGTTGCTTTTCTCTATAAATTGCCAAAAAAAATTACTATCTCTTATCTATTTTTTTTTGTTTTAGTAATAGGCACTTATTTCCTAACCTACACAACACCCTCTCATCATCCCTCATTATCTAAACTGAATTTTATTGATATAGTTGCCTACATTCCCGTTTATTTAGGAGCAATTTTTACTCATAATATTCCCGTCGCTTCCGCAATAGGTTGGATAGGATTATTTTTAGCAGGAATATTTTTAATTTATTGGTTATTTACAACTTATCCTCAAGATTGGTTGCCCTGGTTATCAATAATAATTTATACTTTCGGCACCGCTTTAATGGCAGCAGTTAGTCGTTCTGGTTTTGGAATAGAACAAGCGATCGCTTCTCGTTATGCGACTCTACCTTCTCTATTTTGGTTAAGTCTAATTATCCTGATTTTTTTATGGTTAGAAAAACAGGAAATTACTCTGAGAAAACAATGGTATTTTGTCATGCCATTAGTGGCAGTTTTGACAGTTTTAACTATATTGATGTATCGAGTAGGTACGGCAACTTTTAGAGAGATTGCTCATCGGGCAACTTTTCAACCTTTAGTAGCATTATCTTTACAAATCGGCATTTCCGATCCGATTTTAATTCAAGAAAAAGTTGGCAACCGTCCTGCTGCTTTTTTAGGATTAGTGGATGCTTTAAAAACTGATGGTTTAGTACCTTTTCATCGAGATATAAAAGAGGATAATTTTTGCGCTAATTTGGAGGAGAAAATTAACTCTAATTTATTAACTGCAAAACTCCCAGAAAATTTGCAGGGATATTTTGATAATGTGACTAAATTTTCTCCGACTACAGCTAGAGTAAATGGATGGGTTGGTGAAGTTAAAAGTCAAAATTCAAAAGTTAAAAGTGAAGATATTTTTGAAGTTAAATGTATTGTGATTTTGAATCAAGAAAATGTAGTTAAAGGTTTTGGAATGTCTGGTTTTCCTCGTGCTGATGTAGCAGAATTATTAGGAACAGAATATGAATTTTCAGGTTGGAAAGGATATATTGAAGTTAAAAGTGAAAACTCAACAGTCAAAAATATAGAGAATATTCAAGATTCAGAGCAGGAGATTTTAACTGCTTATGTGAAATTGAAAAATTCTCAAAATTGGATAGCTTTAAATAATCAACATAATTTTGATAAGTAGGATAGATCCTGATGAAAATTCATTCATTCAAAAGTCGAAAATTACGAAAATATTCAAGACTGGCAGCGGGAGATTTTCAGAGATTATCTGAAATGGAAAAATCCTCAAGATTGGATAGCTCTAACTAAGCAACATATTTTTGATAAGTCGGAATATATCCAACTGAAAATTCATCCATTCAAAAGTCGAAAATTAGGAAAATATTCAAGACTGGCAGCGGGAGATTTTCAGAGATTATCTGAAATGGAAAAATCCTCAAGATTGGATAGCTCTAACTAACCAACATATTTTTGATAAGTCGGAATATATCCAACTGAAAATTTATCCATTCAAAACTCAAAAATTCAGACAAGATTCAAGAGTCAGAGCAGAAGATTTTTAGAGATTATCTGAAATGGAAAAGTCGTCAAAATTCGATAGCTCTAACTAACCAACATATTTTTGATAAGTAGGATAGATCCTGATGAAAATTCATTCATTCAAAGCAGAATATTTTCAGAGATTATCTGAAATGGAAAAGTCGTCAAAATTCGATAGCTCTAACTAACCAACATATTTTTAATAAGTAGGATATATCCAACTCAAAACTCATCCATTCAAAACTCAAAAATTCTGAAAAGATTCAAGACTCGCAGGGGGAGATTTTCAGATATATTCAACTGAAAATTCATCCATTCAAAAGTCGAAAATTACGAAAATATTCAAGACTGGCAGCGGGAGATTTTCAGAGATTATCTGAAATGGAAAAGTCGTCAAAATTGGATAGCTCTAACTAAGCAACATATTTTTGATAAGTCGGAATATATCCAACTGAAAATTTATCCATTCAAAACTCAAAAATTCAGACAAGATTCAAGAGTCAGAGCAGAAGATTTTCAGAGATTATCCGAAATTGAAAAGTCGTCAAAATTGGATAGCTCTAACTAACCAACATATTTTTGATAAGTCGGAATATATTCAACTGAAAATTCATCCATTCAAAAGTCGAAAATTCCGCAAATATTCAAGACTTGCAGCGGGAGATTTTGCTTATCTGAAATGGAAAAGTCGTCAAAATTGGATAGCTCTAACTAACCAACATATTTTTGAAAAGTCGGATATATCCAACTCAAAACTCATCCATTCAAAAGTCAAAATCTAGAAAAGATTCAAGAGTCAGAGCAGAAGATTTTCAGAGATTATCTGAAATGGAAAAGTCGTCAAAATTCAATAGCTCTAACTAACCAAAATATTTTGGAAAAGTCGGCTCTATCCAACTGAAAAATTATCCATTCAAACCTCAAAAATTCCGAAAAGATTCAAGAGTCAAAGTCGGAGATTTTCAGAGATTATCTGAAATTAAAAAATCGTCAAAATTCAATAGCTTTAACTAACCAAAATATTTTGGAAAAGTCGGCTCTATCCAACTGAAAAATTATTCATTCAAAACTCAAAAATTCCGAAAAAATTCAAGACTCAGAGCCAGAGATTTTCAGAGATTATCTGAAATTAAAAAATCGTCAAAATTCAATAGCTTTAACTAACCAAAATATTTTGGAAAAGTCGGCTCTATCCAACTGAAAAATTATTCATTCAAAACTCAAAAATTCCGAAAAAATTCAAGACTCAGAGCCAGAGATTTTCAGAGATTATCTGAAATTAAAAAATCGTCAAAATTCAATAGCTTTAACTAACCAAAATATTTTGGAAAAGTCGGCTCTATCCAACTGAAAAATTATTCATTCAAAACTCAAAAATTCCGAAAAGATTCAAGACTCAGAGCCAGAGATTTTCAGAGATTATC